>NZ_JBFBJT010000038.1:0-54392 GCF_040686175.1 Streptomyces sp. NPDC086077
CCGGGCGACTTCTACGGCCGCGCGGGCGAGAACTTCGTGCGTGTGGCCCTGACGGCCTCGGACGAGCGGGTGGCGGCGGCGGTCAAGCGCCTCGCCCGAAGGGTGCGGCCCCACTCACTGCTTCAGCGAGCGCAGCACTCAGGCAGCGATGACCTCGATGTTGACCTTGGCGGCAACCTCGGGGTGCAGACGCACGGACGTCTCGTGGGCGCCCAGCGTCTTGATCGGCGAACCAAGCTCGATGCGGCGCTTGTCGACCTCGGGGCCACCGGCAGCCTTGATCGCCGAGGCGACGTCGGCCGGGGTGACAGAACCGAAGAGACGACCGGCGTCGCCGGAGCGAACGGCCAGGCGGACCTTGACGCCCTCGAGCTGGGCCTTCACCTGATTGGCCTGCTCGATGGTCTGGATCTCGTGGATCTTGCGAGCACGACGGATCTGCTCGACGTCCTTCTCGCCACCCTTGGTCCAGCGGATAGCGAACTTCCGCGGGATCAGGTAGTTGCGAGCGTAACCGTCCTTGACGTCGACGACGTCGCCCGCGGCACCGAGGCCGGAGACCTCGTGGGTAAGGATGATCTTCATTAGTAGGTCACCCTCCCTTATCGCGCGGTGGACGTGTAGGGCAGCAGCGCCATCTCACGGCTGTTCTTCACGGCCGTGGCGACGTCACGCTGGTGCTGCGTGCAGTTGCCGGTCACGCGGCGGGCACGGATCTTGCCGCGGTCGGAAATGAACTTCCGCAGCATGTTCGTGTCCTTGTAGTCCACGTACGTGACCTTGTCCTTGCAGAAAGCGCAGACCTTCTTCTTCGGCTTGCGCACAGGCGGCTTCGCCATGGTGATTCTCCTGTGTGATCAAGAAGTGTGGGTGGGCCACCCTCGGCCGTGAGGCCTAGAAGGGGGGCTCGTCCGAGTAGCCGCCACCGCTGCTGCCGGAGCCACCGCCCCAGCCGCCGCCACCGCCGCCGCCACTCTGGTTGCCACCGGCGGGAGCGCCGGTCGCCCAGGGGTCGTCGGCGGGAGCGCCGCCGGCCTGCTGACCGCCACCGGGGCCGCCGCCCCAGCCGCCGCCACCCTGCTGGCCGCCACCGCCACCGCCGCCGTACCCGCCCTGGCCACCTCGGCCTGCGGTCTTGGTGACCTTGGCCGTGGCGTTGCGCAGGCTGGGGCCGACTTCCTCGACGTCCAGCTCGTAGACCGTGCGCTTGACTCCCTCACGGTCCTCGTAGGACCGCTGCTTCAGCCGGCCCTGCACGACGACGCGCATGCCTCGCTGGAGCGACTCGGCGACGTTCTCCGCCGCCTGACGCCAGACCGAGCAGGTCAGGAACAGGCTCTCGCCGTCCTTCCACTCGTTGGTCTGACGGTCGAAGGTCCGGGGCGTGGACGCGACACGGAACTTCGCGACCGCCGCACCGGAAGGGGTGAAGCGCAGCTCGGGGTCGTCGACAAGATTGCCGATGACCGTGATGACGGTCTCGCCTGCCATGGGGGAACCTCTCGGCGGGTTTGCTGCTGGCTGCTGGTGGTGCTACTCGAATCCCGGGATCAGCTGAGCGAAAGCTCAGTGGGTCTCGGGGCGGAGGACCTTGGTCCGGAGGACCGACTCGTTCAGGTTCATCTGGCGGTCGAGCTCCTTCACGACCGCAGGCTCGGCCTGCAGGTCGATGACCGAGTAGATGCCCTCAGGCTTCTTCTTGATCTCGTACGAGAGACGACGACGGCCCCAGGTGTCGACCTTCTCGACCTTTCCGCCGCCGTCACGGACGACAGAAAGGAAGTTCTCGATCAGCGGGGAGACAGAACGCTCCTCGAGATCGGGGTCGAGGATGACCATCACCTCGTAGTGACGCATGTGGAACCCACCTCCTTTGGACTCAACGGCCACGGTCGTTCCGTGGCAGGAGGGTTGTGATGCGTTGTGACGCGTACGCAACGGTATCGGCCACCACTGACAATCGGATCCCCTTGTCGGGGCTCCTGTCATGGCCTGGGCAGACACCGGTGCAGACGGTACAGAGTACCCGCACAGCGGCTTCCGGTTGAAATCCGGCCGTGGTGGCCGTCAATCTGTACACGTCGGGTGTGTATGGCGCTACGATGCGCCGTTTTCCGCAGGAGGTGCCCCATGGCACAGGCATTGCGACCCAACACCGCCGGATCCCTTCTCGCCACGGACGGCCGGCCCCATCCCGTCCAGCACGCGCTGCTCGCGGTGACCCTCCTTCTCGGAGTGGTCTCGTTCATCACGGCGATGTTCCACAGCCTTCATCTGATCAGCTCCTGGGCCGGCCTGCTGGGGCTCTTCACCGGGGCGTACGGCCAGTGGATCTCGGAGACGACCCGCGAACGCTTCGGACTGGTGCTGGGTCTCGGCGCCTCCGCCATCGGCTTCTTCCTGGGCATGGCCCACGGTGGGCTGTTCGGCGGGCTGTTCTGACACTCCCGGGCACTCTTGTCCGACACCTCGCCGAGCCCTTCGGGGCCCGGCGCTCGCCGCCGCGGCCACGACAGGCCGAGGCCAAGGATCAGCACGCCCAGTGAGGGCGCTCGTGGGGCGCAGTAGGCTTCGGCGCGAGAGCCGGAGCCCCTGAACCCATGGGGACACACCAGCCCGAGGAGCGCCCCGAATGAGCCTGACCCTGAGGACCATCAGTCGAGAGCAGCATCTGGCCTATATCCAGAGCCTGCCGTCGGCTAGCCACATGCAGGTCCCGGCCTGGGCTGACGTCAAGGCGGAGTGGCGCTCCGAGAACCTCGGCTGGTTCGACGAGCGGACCGGCGAGCTGGTCGGCGCGGGTCTGGTCCTCTACCGCCAGTTGCCCAAGATCAAGCGCTACCTCGCCTATCTTCCCGAGGGCCCGGTCATCAACTGGTTCACGCCGAATCTGGACGACTGGATCCAGCCGATGCTGGCCCACCTCAAGCAGCAGGGCGCCTTCTCCGTGAAGATGGGCCCGCCGGTGATCATCCGCCGCTGGGAGGCCACGTCCATCAAGAGGGGCATCCAGGACCCGGACGTGAAGCGCCTGCGGGACATCGAGGCCGACTTCATCGAGCCGCGCGCCTTCGAGGTCGCCGACAAGCTCCGTCGGATGGGCTGGCAGCAGGGCGAGGACGGGGGCGCCGGCTTCGGGGACGTACAACCCCGCTATGTCTTCCAGGTGCCGCTGGCGAACCGCTCGCTGGAAGAGGTCCACAAGGACTTCAACCAGCTGTGGCGCCGCAACATCAAGAAGGCCGAGAAGGCCGGCGTCGAGGTCGTCCAGGGCGGTTACCAGGACCTGCAGGAGTGGCAGCGGCTGTACGAGATCACGGCCGTGCGCGACCACTTCCGGCCCCGCCCGCTGGCGTACTTCGAGCGCATGTGGACGGCCCTCAACAGCGAGGACCCCAACCGCATGCGGTTGTACTTCGCCCGCCACAACGGCGTGAACCTCTCCGCGGCGACGATGCTGATCGTGGGTGGGCACGTCTGGTACTCCTACGGCGCCTCGGACAACATCGGCCGTGAGGTCCGGCCCTCGAACGCGATGCAGTGGCGGATGCTGCGCGACGCCTACGCGCTCGGGGCCACCGTCTACGACCTGCGCGGCATCTCCGACTCGCTGGACGAGTCGGACCACCTCTTCGGCCTGATCCAGTTCAAGGTAGGCACCGGCGGACAGGCCGCCGAGTACCTCGGCGAGTGGGACTTCCCGCTGAACAAGCTGCTCCACAAGGCGCTCGACATCTACATGTCGCGCCGCTGAGCGGCACCGGCGGCCCCGGCCGTTCGACTCGACAGCTCCGATCGCTTCCACACCTCTGATACACCGCAGCCACGAGAAAGGTTCCAGGTCCGGCCATGGCGCTCACGCTCTACGTCGACACCGCGCGCTGGCGGGCGCATCACAAGCACGTGCAGGAGCAGTTCCCGGGTCTCGTCCCGGTCTGCAAGGGCAACGGCTACGGCTTCGGACACGAACGCCTGGCGGAGGAGGCCACACGTCTGGGCTCGGACGTCCTCGCCGTCGGCACGACGTACGAAGCCGCGCGCATCAAGGACTGGTTCGGCGGCGACCTGCTGGTGCTGACGCCGTACCGCCGGGGCGAGGAGCCCGTGCCGCTGCCCGACCGCGTCATCCGCTCGGTCTCGTCGATCGACGGCGTGTACGGCCTCGTGGGTGCCCGCGTGGTCATCGAGGTGATGTCCTCGATGAAGCGTCACGGCATCAGCGAACAGGACCTGGCGCAACTGCACTCCGCCATCGAGAACGTGCGGCTGGAGGGTTTCGCCATCCACCTGCCGCTGGACCGCACCGACGGCTCGGACGCCGTCGAGGAGGTCATCGGCTGGATGGACCGGCTGCGCGCCGCCCGGCTTCCGCTGCACACGATGTTCGTCAGCCACCTCAAGGCCGAGGAACTCGTCCGGCTGCGGCAGCAGTTCCCGCAGACCCGTTTCCGCGCCCGTATCGGCACCCGGCTGTGGCTGGGCGATCACGACGCCACCGAGTACCGCGGCGCGGTCCTGGACGTCACCCGCGTCTCCAAGGGCGACCGTTTCGGCTACCGGCAGCAGAAGGCGGCCTCGGACGGCTTCCTGGTGGTCGTGGCGGGCGGTACGTCGCACGGGGTGGGCCTGGAGGCCCCCAAGGCTCTGCACGGCGTCATGCCGCGCGCCAAGGGCGTCGCGCGCGCCGGCCTCGCCACGGTGAACCGGAACCTCTCGCCGTTCGTCTGGGGCGGCAAGCAGCGCTGGTTCGCCGAACCCCCGCACATGCAGGTGTCCATCCTGTTCGTGCCGTCGGACGCCCCGGAGCCGAAGGTCGGTGACGAGCTGGTGGCCCATCTGCGGCACACCACCACGCAGTTCGACCGCATCGTCGACCGCTGACCGGCTGGCACCTCCCCCGACAGCCCGAAAGGCCGTACACGGAGACACCGTGTACGGCCTTCCTCGTTGCCTGCCTCGGGGCTGCGACTGGCCGACCCCGTGTGCCCAGGACCATCCGAAGGTCTGTTCGCTCAGAGCGAACTGCCGGTCGCCTTGCCCTTGCCCCACTCCACCTGAGGCCCCTCGAACTGGGCAGCGTGCCGCGGTGGATGGGCCGCGGCCCCGAGGACGAACACGTCGTCCGCCCGGTCGAGCACGCCTCCGGAGGGGTCGTCCTCACCGTTGCGGCGCACCACGTCCCGGTCCGGCATGAGGATGTCTCGCACAACGAGGGCGCAAAGGTACAGGGTCCCCAGCAGGTGCACACCGATCGCCCAGTGGTAGCCGTCGGTCGGCAGTCCCTTGTGGGCGTCTCCGCTGGTCGTGTACGCCAGGTACATCCAGATCCCCAGGAAGTACGCCACTTCGCACGCCTGCCAGATCAGGAAGTCCCGCCACTTCGGCCGGGCCAGCGCGGCCAGCGGGACCAGCCACAGGACGTACTGCGGTGAGTAGACCTTGTTGGTGAGGATGAACGCCGCGACGATCAGGAAGGCCAGCTGGGCGAAGCGCGGACGGCGCGGCGCGGTGAGGGCGAGTGCCGCGACGCCCACGCAGCACAGCAGCATCAGCAGCGTGGCGAGCGTGTTGACCGTCTCGGTGCTGAGCGGATCGCTGGAGTTCTGGACCAGGATCAGCCAGAAGGATCCGAAGTCGACGCCGCGCTCCTGGCTGAACGTGTAGAACTTCGACCAGCCCTCGAAGGCGAAGAGCATCACCGGCAGGTTCACGACCAGCCAGGCGACGCCCGCGCCCGCCAGCGCCTTGCCGAAGTCCCGCCACTTGCCCGCGCGCCAGCACAGCACGAACAGCGGCCCCAGCAAGAAGAGCGGGTAGAGCTTGGCGGCCGTGGCGAGGCCCAGGAGCACGCCGAAGGCGACGGAACGGCCCCGTGCCCACATCAGCATCGCCGCGGCCGTCAGAGCGACCGCCAGCAGGTCCCAGTTGATGGTGGCGGTCAGGGCGAAGGCGGGCGCCAGGGCGACCAGCAGACCGTCCCAGGGTCGCCGCGCGTGCGTCCGGGTCACACAGACGGCGATGACGGCCACGCAGACCATCAGCATCCCGGTGTTGACCATCCAGTACCACTGCTGCTGGTCCTGGAGGCTTCCGCTGCCGGGCGTGATCCAGGCGGCCACCTCCATGAACACGCCGGTCAGCACCGGGTACTCAAGGTACTCCATGTCGCCCGGGAGCCTGTCGAAATACGGCACGAGCCCTTCGGAGAAGCCGCGCCCGCTGTAGAGGTGCGGGATGTCCGAGTAGCACGCGTGCGTGTACTGCGAACTGGCGCCGAAGAACCAGGCACCGTTGTAGCAGGGTGCCTTCTGGGCCAGTCCGAGGGCGAAGACCCCGATCGCCACGAGCACGATCACGCGCGCCGGGGTCCACCAGGACGTCCCGAGCAGGGCGCGCCGGCCGAGGGGACCGCCGATCAGCTCGCTGCCACGCGCGGCGACCTCGTCGACCCTGGTGGGCCGCACCGGTTCGGGCTCGCGCTCGCTCGCTTGCGTCGTCTGTGCACTGGGCATGGGGCACATCCTGCCGTACGTGTCCGGGAATACGACGAGGGCCGCCGCACCTGTCAGGTGCGGCGGCCCTCGTTTCACGTGAAACAACGATCCGGTTTCACGTGAAACACCCACGATGGGCGATACGTCGGCTACTCGTCCGGGCCTCCGAAGAGCCCGCCCTGGCCGCCGTTGTTGTTACCGCCACCGTTGTTGTTACCGCCGTCCTCATCCGTCTCACTGGGTGAGGGCGACGTCGTCACACCACCGTCGGTACCACCCGCGTCCGTCCCGCCGGGCCCGGTGTCACCGGTCTCCTCGCAGTCCCAGTCGAAGGGAGGGCAGGTCTCGGTCACCGAGGGCGAGGGAAGGACCTCGGACTCCGTGGGCGTCGGGGTGGGCGACGGGCTCTCCTCCTCGGTCTCGGTGACCGAGGGAGTCGGCGTCGGGATCGGGTCCTCGTTGAGCACCTCACCAATGGGCTCGGGAACGGGGAACTTCACGACCGGCTTGCCCTTGAGCGCCAGCTCCATGTAGTCGTGCCAGATCTCGGACGGGAACGAGGCACCGTGAATCGACTTCTGGTTACCCGTTCCGTACATCTCCAGGAACGTACGGTTCTTGATGTTCTCGTCGTCGGGGTAGCGGAACATGCTGATCGCGGTCGACAGCTGCGGCGTGTAGCCGACGAACCAGGCCGACTTGTTGCCGTCGGTCGTACCGGTCTTGCCTGCCACCTCGCGGCCCGCGAGCTGGGCGTTGGTGCCCGTTCCGTCCTCGACCACGGTCTTCAGCACGTCGGTGACGTTGTCGGCGACCTTGGTCGTGAAGGCCTCTTTGTCCGTCGTCTCGTGCTCGTAGAGCGTGCCGTCCTTGTTGGTGACCTTCTCAACCGAGTAGGGGTCGCGCTGCTTGCCGCTGGCGGCAAAGGTGGCGTACGAGCCCGCCATGCGGATCGCGCTGGGGTCGGAGACACCCAGGGAGAACGACGGGTAGTCCATGCCCGCCAGGCTGTCCTTGAGGATGCCCGCATCGGTGGCCGCCTCCGCCACCTTGTCCAGGCCCACGTCCATGCCGAGCTGAACGTAGGCCGAGTTCACCGAGTGCTGCATCGCCTCGCGGAGGTCGATCTTGTACTTCGGTGCGTCGCCGTAGGTCTGGTCACCGTCGTTGACCTGCAGCCACTCCTTGCCCTTGTCGTCGTGCCAGACCGTCCCATCGTAGTTGTTGATCTTGAGCTTGTTCTTGCCGCTGTAGAGGCTCTTGGAGGAGACGACGGTGCGTTCGTCCTGGGGCTGGGTGGCTTCGAGCTCAGGATCGCGGACGCCCCACTTCATGGCCGCCGCGAGCACGAACGGCTTGAACGTCGACCCGACCTGGGCGCCGGTCTCGTTCGCGTTGTTGGTGAAGTGCTTGGTCGCGTCCTCACCGCCGTAGATGGCCACGATGGCGCCGGTCGCCGGATCCACGGAAGCCCCACCGAACTGGACGTGCGTGTCGGTCTTCGGGCGCTTCTTGGGATCGATGTTGGCCTTCTGGACCTTCTTCACCGACTTCTCGAGCGCGTCGATCTTCTTCTTGTCGAAGGTCGTCTTGATCGAGAGACCGCCCTCGCGGAGCTTTCGCTCGGTGACGCCGGTCTTCTCACTGTTGTTGACCAGGTAGCCGTTGGCGAGGTCGACCAGGTAACCGATCTGGCCGCTCAGCGCCCGGTTGGCCCGGGGGTTCTCGACCTTGGGGAGCTTGGTGTGCTTGGCCCGTTCCGTGGCGTCGAGGTGGCCGTACTCGACCATCTTGTCCAGCGTGTCCTGCATCTGCCTCAGGGCCCGCCTCTTGTTGGCCTCCTCCGTGGCGGCAGGGTCGATGGACGTGGCGCCGGCCGGGTCGTAGTACGTGGCGCCCTTGAGCATGCCCGCCAGGAACGCGCACTCGCCCGCGTCCAGATCGATGGCGTCCTTGTTGAAGTACGCCCGGGCCGCGGCCTGGATGCCGAAGGCGCTACGGCCGTAGTACGCGGTGTTGAGGTAGCCCTCCATGATCTCGTCCTTGGGGAGGGAGGCGCCCACCTTGATGGAGACGAAGAGCTCCTTGAACTTACGCGTGGCCGTCTGCGACTGGTCGTCCAGCATGGCGTTCTTGACATACTGCTGGGTGATGGTGGAGCCACCCTGCGTCTGGCCGCCCCGGGCCATGTTGAACACCGCGCGGGCGATGCCCTTCGGGTCGATGCCCTTGTCCGTCTGGAAGGTCTTGTTCTCCTGCGAGATGACGGCGTACTGCATGTTCTTGGGGATCTGCGCCAGATTGATGATCTGCCGGTTCGTCTCCCCGCCCGTGGCCACCATCTCGGAGCCGTCGGCCCAGTAGTAGACGTTGTTCTGTGCCGTGGCCGTGTCGGCGACGTTGGGCACTCCCACCATGGCGTAACCGATGCCCGCGACGGCGATCATGCTGCCGAAGAAGCCCAGGCACAGGCCGGAGGCGAGTTTCCACGAGGGCATCCAGCGGCGCCAGCCGTCCTGGCCGGCACGCGGATAGTCGATGATCCGCTTCCTGTCGGAAGCCGCGCGTCCCCGACCTGGTCCGGTCGTGCCTGCGCGCCGGCCACCCCGGCCGGGGTCTGCTGCTCTGCGGCGACTGCCACCACTCCTCTGTGCCGCGCGCCGGGCCTCGGCGCGGCCGCCGTACGGCCGCTCCTCGCCTCCCGGTCCAGAGGACTCCGACCCGTACGTGTCGGAAGGAGACCCGGTGGCGCCTCGCGGTGCCGCACGGCGGCCGGAGGACGAACCGGACTGGCCGCGTCGGGCCGCGGCACGTCCGCCTCCCTGCGGCTGCGGCGGTTTGCGACGGTGCTCGCTCATCGAACGACTACTCCTAGGGCAGGCGCACCCTGGCGCGCCTGGAAACGGCGGCTGGTTTCCGGTCCCCCCGAAGTACGGATGTGGTCGGTCCCTCATTCACCCGTACTGCACCGGGGACAAGGACGCCCCCAGACGCAACTTGGTTCCCGGTGGTGTGCATGCCGCACAGACTACGCAGCACCAAAACGCACCTAGTCCTGAAGTTCACCCCAAAACAGGCAAGTTGCTTCCTACGAATCAGTGATGTGACGCCGTTCACGATTCCCCCTCTTGTCGCATTCCAGGAGGCGTTCTATCGTGCTGATGTATCGAGTCGATACATCAGCTCGGCATAATGACCGTGACGGCGCGACCGCAGCAGAGAGGAGGCGACCATGAGCCGGCGTTCCGGGATCCTGGAATTCGCCGTACTCGGCCTGCTCCGCGAATCACCGATGCACGGCTACGAGCTGCGCAAACGGCTCAACACGTCGCTGGGTGTGTTCCGGGCGTTCAGCTACGGGACGCTTTACCCCTGCCTCAAGACGCTGGTCGCCAACGGCTGGTTGATCGAGGAGCCGGGGAACACCACAGAGGATGCCCTCGCCGCTCCCCTCGCCGGACGCCGCGCCAAGATCGTCTACCGGTTGACGGCGGAAGGTAAGGAGCACTTCGAGGAGCTGCTCGCCCAGACGGGGCCGGACGCGTACGAGGACGAGACCTTCGCCGCCCGGTTCGCCTTCTTCGGCCAGACCTCCCGTGACGTACGCATGCGCGTACTGGAGGGCCGCCGCAGCCGGCTGGAGGAGCGCCTGGAGAAGATGCGCGCCTCCCTCGCCCGCACCCGGGAGCGCCTCGACGACTACACGCTTGAGCTCCAGCGCCATGGGATGGAGTCCGTGGAGCGCGAAGTGCGCTGGCTGAACGAGCTCATCGAGAGCGAGCGGGCCGGGCGGGACCTTCACGGTTCGGCCACCGGGGGGTCCGCTCAGCAGGACACCACATCTGGAACGTCGGGCGACCTGCCCCGGCCCGGGGACACCTCCCGGCCGGATTCGCCCGACGACACCGCCACGTGAGGTCCCCGTCAGGACCTCACCGAATACACACAGGGAGCAACCGGAATGGGTTCGGTTCGCGTAGCCGTCGTCGGCGTGGGCAACTGCGCCGCGTCGCTGGTGCAGGGAGTCGAGTACTACAAGGACGCCGACCCGGCGTCCAAGGTCCCCGGCCTGATGCACGTCCAGTTCGGCGAGTACCACGTCCGTGACGTGGAGTTCGTCGCCGCGTTCGATGTCGACGCGAAGAAGGTCGGCCTCGACCTCGCGGACGCCATCGGCGCCTCCGAGAACAACACCATCAAGATCTGCGACGTGCCCAGCACGGGCGTGACCGTCCAGCGCGGCCACACCCTGGACGGTCTCGGCAAGTACTACCGCGAGACCATCGAGGAGTCCGCCGAGGAGCCGGTCGACGTCGTCCAGGTCCTCAAGGACAAGCAGGTCGACGTCCTCGTCTGCTACCTGCCCGTCGGCTCCGAGGACGCGGCGAAGTTCTACGCCCAGTGCGCCATCGACGCCAAGGTCGCCTTCGTCAACGCCCTCCCGGTCTTCATCGCCGGCACCAAGGAGTGGGCGGACAAGTTCACCGAGGCCGGCGTGCCGATCGTCGGTGACGACATCAAGTCCCAGGTCGGCGCCACCATCACGCACCGCGTCATGGCGAAGCTGTTCGAGGACCGGGGCGTCATCCTGGACCGCACGATGCAGCTGAACGTCGGCGGCAACATGGACTTCAAGAACATGCTCGAGCGTGAGCGCCTGGAGTCCAAGAAGATCTCCAAGACGCAGGCCGTCACCTCGCAGATCCCCGACCGGGACCTCGGCGAGAAGAACGTCCACATCGGCCCGTCCGACTACGTCGCCTGGCTGGACGACCGCAAGTGGGCGTACGTCCGCCTGGAAGGCCGTGCCTTCGGTGACGTCCCGCTGAACCTGGAGTACAAGCTCGAGGTCTGGGACTCCCCGAACTCGGCCGGTGTCATCATCGACGCACTGCGCGCCGCGAAGATCGCCAAGGACCGCGGCATCGGCGGCCCGATCCTCTCCGCGTCGAGCTACTTCATGAAGTCCCCGCCGGTGCAGTTCTTCGACGACGTGGCCCGCGAGAACGTCGAGAAGTTCATCAAGGGCGAGGTCGAGCGCTAAGGCTCACCCTTTCCGGGCAGAGGGTCCCCGAGGCAGTGTGCCCGGGGACCCTCCCCGTATGTGAGGCTGTGCCCATGGCCGTCGTACGCGATCTACGCGTCCTGCTCCGTTTCCGGAACTTCCGGCGCCTGCTCGCGGTACGGCTGCTCTCCCAGGGCGCCGACGGCGTGTACCAGGTCGGCCTCGCCACCTACGTGGTCTTCTCCCCGGAGCGGCAGACCTCGCCCGCCGCGATCGCCTCAGCCATGGCGGTACTGCTCCTGCCGTACTCCCTGGTGGGCCCCTTCGCCGGCGTCCTGTTGGACCGCTGGCGCCGCCGCCAGGTGTTCCTGTACGGCAACCTGCTGCGCGCCCTGCTGGCGTCGGCGACAGCGATCCTGATGATCAGCCAGGTCCCGGACTGGCTCTTCTACGTCTCCGCGCTGTGCGTCACCGCCGTCAACCGCTTCGTCCTCGCGGGCCTGTCCGCGGCGCTGCCCCGGGTCGTCGACGAGGACCGCCTGGTGATGGCCAACTCCCTCTCCCCGACGGCCGGGACGCTCGCTGCGACCGCCGGCGGTGGCCTCGCCTTCGTCGTACGGCTGGTGCTCGCGGACTCGGACGCCGCCGTGGTGCTGGTCGGCGCCGCGCTGTACCTCTGCTCGGCACTGGCGTCGCTGCGGATGGGACGCGAACTGCTGGGCCCCGACCGCACACTGGTGCGGCCTCGCCTGAGGGCAGCGCTCTCCGGCACCACACGCGATCTCGTGGCGGGCCTTGGCCATCTCGCCGCGCCCGCACGGCGTGAGGCCGCCTGGGCGCTGGCATCCATGACGCTGATGCGGTTCTGCTACGGCGCTCTGACGGTCATGTTGCTGATGCTCTGCCGCTACGCCTTCAGCTCGAACACCGACGACGGACTCGCCCTGCTGGGGCTGGCGGTGGGCGTTTCGGGCGCAGGTTTCTTCGCGGCGGCGGTGCTGACCCCGTGGGCCGCCGGACGGTTCGGTCCCGGACGTTGGATCGTCGTCTGCGCGGCCTCCGCCGCCGTCCTGGAGCCCGCGCTCGGCCTGCCCTTCGCCACCGGGCCCACGCTCGTCGCCGCCTTCGTCCTGGGCCTGACCACGCAGGGCGCGAAGATCTCCACGGACACCCTCGTGCAGTCGTCGGTCGACGACGGCTTCCGGGGCCGGGTCTTCTCGCTCTACGACGTCCTGTTCAACGCCGCCTTCGTCGCCGCCGCCGGAGTCGCCGCCCTGATGCTGCCGCCGGACGGCCGCTCTGTCCCCCTGGTCCTGACGGTGGCGGCGATATACGGGCTGGTCGCGGCAGCTATGGCCCGCTTTGGACGCCAGTAAGCGTCACATCACAGACACAGAGGCCCTCCTGGCCGCCGAGTTGTCAGTGCGGCGCTGTAACTTACGTGCGTCTTATGCGCGGGAGTTACAGCGCTTCTCACGTCCAGTTTTCAGGGGACCACCCCCCAACCCGTACGCGCAGGGCCAGCAGACTCAGGGCCAGAACCCCAGAACCCCTTCGCGCAGGGCCAACAACGCGTCGGTCGGCGACTGCATGAGCATCTCCAACCCGGACAGCATCACGGACCCGGACCTGGAAGTCGTCGACTGCGGCGACGCCAAGGCGGAGTTCAAGGTCGCCGAGAAGAAGGACGGCACGTCGGAGGGGTGCGATCGCACCAAGTACAGCGAGTACAGCGAGACCGGTGGCAGCGACGACTTCACGCTCTGCCTGGAGGAGCTCTCGGCCCAGTAGAACCTGGGACCTGACGAGGGGCGATGTTTCACGTGAAACATCGCCCCTCGTCGACTTCTGGAAATCTTGTGACGGGCCGATGTTTCACGTGAAACATCGGCCCGTTTCCTGTGCCTCAGCTCTGCCCGGCCCACCACTCCTTGAGCGCCGCGACCGCCTCGTCATGCCCCATCGGGCCGTTCTCCAGGCGCAGCTCCAGCATGTGCTTGTAGGCGCGGCCGACCGCGGGGCCCGGCTTGACGTCCAGGATCTCCATGATCTGGTTGCCGTCGAGGTCGGGACGGATGGCGTCCAGTTCCTCCTGCTCCTGGAGTTGGGAGATTCGCTCCTCCAGGCCGTCGTACGCCCGTGACAGCGCCGCCGCCTTGCGCTTGTTCCGCGTGGTGCAGTCCGAGCGAGTCAGCTTGTGGAGACGGCCGAGAAGGGGCCCCGCGTCCCGGACATAGCGACGGACGGCCGAGTCGGTCCACTCACCGGTGCCGTAGCCGTGGAAGCGGAGGTGGAGCTCGACCAGACGCGCGACGTCCCTCACGAGTTCGTTGGAGTACTTGAGCGCCGTCATCCGCTTCTTGGTCATCTTGGCGCCGACCACCTCGTGGTGGTGGAACGAGACCCGGCCGTCCTTCTCGAAGCGACGGGTCCTCGGCTTGCCGATGTCGTGGAGCAGCGCGGCCAGGCGGAGAGTCAGGTCGGGACCTTCCTCCTCCAGCGCCATGGCCTGCTCCAGGACGATCAAGGTGTGGTCGTAGACGTCCTTGTGGCGGTGGTGCTCGTCACTCTCCAGCCGCAGGGCCGGCAGCTCCGGCAGCACATGGTCGGCGAGCCCGGTGTCGACCAGCAGCCTCAGGCCCTTGCGCGGATAGGGGGAGAGGATCAGCTTGTTCAGCTCCTCCCGGATCCGCTCCGCCGAGACGATCTCCAGGCGCCCGGCCATCTCCTTCATCGCCGTGACGACCTCCGGTGCCACCTGGAAGTCGAGCTGGGCCGCGAAGCGCGCCGCCCTCATCATCCGCAGCGGGTCGTCCGAGAAGGACTCCTCGGGGGTGCCCGGCGTACGCAGCACCTGGGCGGCGAGATCGTCGCGACCGCCGTGCGGGTCGATGAACTTCTTCTCCGGCAGCGCGACGGCCATCGCGTTCACGGTGAAGTCACGCCGGACGAGATCCTCGTCGATGGAATCGCCGTACGAGACCTCCGGCTTGCGCGAGGTGCGGTCGTAGGCCTCCGAGCGGTAGGTGGTGACCTCGATCTGGAAGCCGTCCTTCTGCGCACCGATCGTGCCGAAGGCGATACCGACGTCCCACACGGAGTCCGCCCACGGCCGGACGATCTTCAGTACGTCCTCGGGGCGGGCGTCGGTCGTGAAGTCCAGATCGTTGCCGAGCCGGCCGAGCAGCGCGTCCCGGACCGAGCCGCCGACCAGGGCGAGTGAGAACCCGGCCTCCTGGAAGCGGCGGCCAAGGTCGTCGGCGACAGGGGCGACCCGCAGCGGCTCACTCGTCGCACGGGGCGGCACCTGACTCAGGGCACGGGTGTCATCGTTGGCGTTCGGCACAACAGAACAGGGTACGTGGCCCCGACCACCGCGAGCGTCTCGATTAAGGGCGGGCGGACACCGGACCTGATCCGGCACAAGACCAGCCCTCAGGACGGTTCGGAAGTGTTCCTCTTAATAGGCACATAAACGGGACAGCGGCCTCCGCTCCCCCGATCTTGTGGACCGGACCGCGGCACTTCCCCTCAGCGGGCATCGTTACCATGCGTGGACGCACATCCGACGACCACTGACGACGACGAGGGACGGGCAAGCGCGTGGCCGAGGCGGCAGACTTCCAGGGGACGAGTCCCTCAGCTGCCCGCCGGTGGCTGAGGCGCACCGGAGCGCTGCTGGCCGGGGCGCCGCTGCTGGCGGGGCTTCTCCAGTTGTCCGCCGCCCCTGTCGCACAGGCCGCCGAGCAGGACTCCGCACAGCAGGCTTCCGGCTCGCGCACCGTGTCCGTCGCCCTCGACTCGCTCAGCCCCAGCGCCCCCACCGGCGGCGACATCCTGACCATCTCCGGCACGGTGACCAACAAGGGCAGGCAGCCGATCACCGACGCCCATGTGGACCTGCGCACAGGACCCGAGATCGACACCCGCTCGTCGATCGACAGCGCCGCCAGGCGCACCGGCCACTCCCCGGACGCCGACGGCACGCAGATCGACGACACCTACCGCCAGGACTTCGCCAGTCTCACGCCGGGCGTCGCCCAGCCCTTCAGCATCGCCGTGCCCGTCGACGAGCTCGATCTCGGCGACGCCGGCGTCTACCAGCTCGGTGTCTCCCTCTCCGGCGAGACCTCCGCGCAGCCCTGGGACCAGGTGCTGGGCATCCAGCGCACGTTCCTGCCGTGGCAGCCCGAAGAGGCCGACACGAAGACGAGGACGACGTTCCTGTGGCCGCTGATCTCGACCGCGCACATGACGGCGGAGACGGGTTCGAACGAGCAACAGACGCCGGTCTTCCGCAGTGACGAACTGGCCAAGGAGATCTCCCGGGGCGGCCGCCTTGAACAGCTCGTCTCGCTGGGCCGGGACCTCGACGTCACCTGGGTGATCGACCCCGACCTCCTCGCCTCCGTGGACGCGATGGCCCGTGGCTACCGCGTGCAGGGCGAGGGCGACGCCACAGCGCCGGGCAGGCAGCAGGCGATCGCCAAGCAGTGGCTGGCCGATCTGCAGAAGGCGGTGACGGACAAGGAGGTCGTCGCCCTGCCCTATGCCGACCCGGACCTGGCCTCCCTCGCCCACAACGGCACGAACGTCACCGGCTCGCTGAGCCGCCTCAAGGAGGCCACGGACGTCGTCGCCAACACGGTGGAGCCGATCCTCCACGTGAAGCCGAACACGGATTTCGCCTGGCCCGTCAACGGCGCCGTCGACCCGTCGATCGTGAAGGTCGCCACCTCCGCCGGCGCCGACAAGGTCATCACCCGCAGCGACAGCCTGGAGGAGACCGGCGCGCTGTCGTACACGCCCTCCGCGGCCCGTCCCATCGGCGGCGGCACCACGGCGGTGGTCGCGGACACGCGGCTGTCCACGGCCTTCCAGGGCGATCTGACGAGGGCCTCCGTGAAGACGCTGTCCGTGCAGCGGTTCCTGGCCCAGAGCCTCGCCCTCAACCTGCAGACGAACCAGCAGCGCAGCATCGTCGTCGCCCCGCAGCGCATGCCGACCGCGAGCCAGGCCCAGGCCATGGCCGAGGCGATCTCGTCACTGCAGACCGGCGGCTGGAGCGAGTCGCAGGACCTCGGCGCGGCCGCCAAGGCCAAGCCGGACCCCGCGGCCTCAACGAAGGTGCCGTCGGGCTCCGAGTACCCCTCCTCGCTGCGCAAGCAGGAGCTGCCGCGCTGGGCCTTCGAGCAGATCGCGCGGACGCAGGCCAAGCTCGACAGCTTCCGGGTCATCCTCACCGACCAGTCCCGCGTGGTGACGCCCTTCGGCAGGGCCATAAACCGTGAGATGTCCACGTCCTGGCGCGGCCGGGCCACCGAGGCGCAGAACTACCGGGACGGCGTGGAGGACTACCTCGACGGCCTCGCCGCGGGGGTCACGCTGATCGACAAGTCGGAGACCAAGCTCTCCGGCCGCAGCGCCACGATCCCGGTGACCGTCCAGAACAACCTGGTGCAGGATGTCGACCACCTGGTCCTGCGGCTCACCTCCACCAGTCCGACCCGGTTGGAGTTCGGCGGGACCGGCTACGCCGAGCAGCCCGTCACGGTCTCGGGCGGACACAGTCAGTCGGTGAAGTTCGGCACATCGGCCAACGCCAACGGCCGGGTGACGGTGAAGGCCCAGCTGTTCACGAAGGACGGCAAGGCCTACGGTCCGCCCGTCTACTTCGACGTGAAGGTCACCGAGATCACCGCCACGGTGATGCTGGTCATCGGCGGCGGCGTCCTGCTCCTTGTCCTCGCCGGCTTCCGGATGTACACCCAGCGCAAGCGGGCGGCCTCCCGGGAGGCCGAGGAGGAGGGCACGGACACGTCCGGTGAATCCGACGAGGCCGCGCAGAACCCCGAAGGCCTCGTGGACCGTCTCCAGGAGGAGTCCGGTTCCCGGCCCGGTGCAGGCGACCCGGAGCAGCCGAGTGACCCTGGGCCGGACACCCCAGCGGAAAGCGCCGACCCGTCCGGGACGGGTGAGAGAGTGGACCGTTGACATGTCGTGGCCGGTGGGCCCGGGACGATGAGGTGGGGTAACCATGAACGCGCCGTACGACGGTGACCGCGGCCAGGCCGCGGGCAGCTCGGGGCACCCCGAGGGCCCGCCGCCCGAGCACGGCCAGGTGCCGCCGCAGCACCCCGCGGACATGTACCTCCAGGACGCCTATGAGCAGGACCCCTACCGGGCGCAGGACCTGGCTGCCCAGGACCCGGTCACCGAGGCGCTGTACGACCGCGCCGCGCACCCTCCGCCGCCCCCGGGCACGTATCCGTCGCCGCAGCAGCTGTACGCACAGCCGCCGCAGTCGCCGTACGCCCCCGACCCGCGCGTGTGGGCCCAGACCCCGGCTCCCGAGCCGGCGGGCCCCACGCAGCATCTGCCGTACGGCGACGACCCGCGCACGACCCAGTACGTGGGTGTCGACGACCTGGTGACCGAGGCCGGTGACCAGCGCCACGAGCCCGACGCCTTCGCCCACCTGTTCCGGGACCAGCAGCAGACCGGCGCCCGTCCGCCGATGGACTACGCGGGCGTGCCGGGCCCGGCCACCGCGCCGGGCACCGGGCACGGTCCGGCCGGCCAGTACGAAGGGACGTACGCCCCGGAGGGCCAGTACGGCGGTGGTGCCCAGGCGCCGGCCGAGCAGTACCAGGCGCCCGCGCCACGGCACGCCACCGAGCCCGCCCCGGCTCCCGCTCCCGCCGCCCCGGCGAAGAGCGGACGGGCCGCGGGCCTGCTGAAGTCGAGCGCCGTGATGGCGGCGGGCACGATGGTGTCCCGCCTCACCGGGTTCATCCGGTCGGCGATGATCGTTTCGGCGCTGGGCGTCGGCCTGCTCGGCGACACCTTCCAGGTGGCGTACCAGCTGCCGACCATGATCTACATCCTGACCGTCGGTGGTGGTCTCAACTCGGTCTTCGTGCCGCAGCTCGTGCGTGCCATGAAAGAGGACGACGACGGCGGCGAGGCCTACGCGAACCGGCTGCTGACACTCGTCATGGTGGCGCTGGGCGCGCTCACCGTGCTCTCGTTCCTCGGCGCGCCGCTGCTGATCCGCATGCTGTCCGACGCGGTGGCGAGCGACCCGGCGGCGAACGAGGTCGGCGTCACCTTCGTACGCTTCTTCCTGCCCTCGATCTTCTTCATGGGCATCCACGTCGTGATGGGCCAGATCCTCAACGCCCGCGGCCGCTTCGGCGCGATGATGTGGACCCCGGTCCTGAACAACATCGTCATCATCGCCACGCTCGGCATGTTCCTGTGGGTGTACGGCACGGCCGAGCACTCCGGGATGAAGGTCACGAACATCCCGCCGGAGGGCGAACGGCTCCTCGGTCTCGGCGTGCTGCTCGGTCTCGTGGTGCAGGCGCTCGCGATGATCCCCTACCTTCGCGAGACCGGCTTCCGGCTTCGGCTGCGCTTCGACTGGAAGGGCCACGGCCTCGGCAAGGCGGTGACCCTCGCGAAGTGGACCGTCCTGTTCGTCCTCGCGAACCAGGCGGGCGCCATCGTCGTCTCCCAGCTGTCCACGGCGGCCGGAAAGGACTCGCCCGTCGACGGCACGGGCTTCGCCGCCTACGCCAACGCCCAGCTGATCTGGGGCCTGCCGCAGGCCATCATCACCGTCTCCCTCATGGCCGCCCTGCTGCCCCGCCTCGCACGCTCCGCCGCGGAGGAGGACGCCGGTGCCGTCCGCGACGACATCTCCCAGGGGCTGCGGACGACCGCGGTGGCGATCGTGCCCATCGCCTTCGGTTTCCTCGCGCTCGGCATCCCGATGTGCACGTTGATGTTCGGCTCCTCGGGCAGCAGCGAGGCCACCAACATGGGCTTCATGCTCATGGCCTTCGGCCTCGGGCTGATCCCGTACTCCGTGCAGTACGTCGTCCTGCGGGCCTTCTACGCGTACGAGGACACGCGCACCCCCTTCTACAACACGGTGATCGTGGCCGGCGTCAACGCCAGCGCCTCGGCCCTCTGTTACTTCGCGCTTCCCTCCCGCTGGGCCGTCGTCGGCATGGCCGCCTCCTACGGCCTCGCCTACGTGATCGGCGTCGGTGTCGCCTGGCGCCGGCTGAGCAAGCGGCTGGGCGGCGACCTGGACGGGGCCCGCGTCATGCGGACGTACGCGCGACTGAGCATCGCCTCGCTACCCGCCGCGCTCCTGAGCGGCGCGGCCTGCTACTACATCTCCAAGGCACTCGGACAGGGCGCCGCCGGATCGCTCGCCGCGCTGGTCGCCGGGGGGGCCGTCCTCCTGGGCGTCTTCTACGTCGCCGCCCGGCGGATGCGCATCGAGGAGCTGAACTCGCTCGTCGGTATGGTCCGAGGGCGTCTGGGCCGCTGAATCGGGGGGTAGGCGCACAACCATCGTCCGCCATCGCGTGTCGTGCATAGCGGCGGACTGTGGGCACAATTGGTTTCGGCGTCGGACGGCGCGCAACGGAGTTCGCCGGCGCGCTATGAATGGGGAGGCAGGAACGACGGTGGCGGAACGGAGCACGGCTGCCGTCGACGTGGCAGACAACAGCGGCGAAGAGCCGCTGACCGCCAAGGCGGACCAGTCCACGGCCGACGGGGTGGCCAAGAACCCGGAGCGGGACACGGAACACAACCAGGCACAGGGGAGTGGCGGGACCGAGGGTCCCGGCGCCAAGGCTTCACCGCCCGAACTGCACAGCGGTCACAAGCTCGCCAGACGCTACCGCCTCGAGGACTGTGTCACCCGTCTGGACGGTTTCAGCAGTTGGCGTGCGTTCGACGAGAAACTGCGCCGCGCCGTCGGCGTGCATGTCCTGCCGGCGGACCACGCGCGGGCCCGTGCGGTGCTGGCCGCGGCCCGTTCCTCCGCGCTGCTCGGCGACCCCCGCTTCGTCCAGGTGCTGGATGCCGTCGAGGAGAACGACCTCGTCTACGTCGTGCACGAGTGGCTGCCGGACGCCACGGAACTCACCACACTCCTGTCCGCCGGGCCCCTGGAGCCGCACGACGCCTACCAGATGGTGAGTCAGGTCTCCGCCGCCATGGCCGCCGCCCACCGTGAGGGCCTCGCCCATCTACGGCTGAACCCCAATGCCATCCTGCGCACCTCCACCGGACAGTGGCGCATCCGCGGCCTTGCCGTGAACGCCGCGCTGCGCGGCATCAATTCCGACACCCCGCAGCGCACCGACACGGAGGCCATCGGCGCCCTGCTGTACGCGTCGCTGGTGCAGCGCTGGCCGTACGAGAGCGACGCCTACGGTCTGTCGGGACTGCCCAAGGACGTCGGGCTCATCCCTCCGGACCAGGTTCGCGCCGGCGTCCACCGCGGCCTGTCGGAGCTGGCCATGCGCGCGCTCGCCAATGACGGTGCGACCGCCTCCCGGCACGAGTCCCCCTGCACGACGCCGGAGGAGCTGGGCAAGGCGATCGGCGAGATGCCCCGCATCCGCCCGCCGGAGCCCGCGTTCACCGCCCCGCCGGACTACCAGCGCACGACGTACCAGCAGGGCACGTACGGCCGCACTGCCTCTCACCCCGGCGTCACCCAGCCGGTGGCGTCCCCGCCGCCCCCGCTGCAGAGCCGTACCGGAAAGGCCCTGAAGTGGGCCGTCTCCGCGCTGCTCATCGCCGCGCTGGGACTGGGCAGCTGGCAGCTCGCTGACGCGCTGATGGAGCGCGGCAACCAGTCGGACGACCCGAACAAGTCGCAGACGACGGACGGCAACGAGAAGGGCTCAGGGGAGAACAAGGTCACTGCCAAGCCGCTCACCGTCGACGGGGCCCAGGAGTACGTCGCCAGCGGTGGGGCCCAGGCCGCCGATGACGTCGGCCTCACCTACGACGGCGACAGCTCGACGTACTGGCGCACCCTGCGCTACAACGACGGTCCGGAACTGGCTCCCTACAAACCCGGCGTGGGCATCGTCTACGACCTCGGCTCCTCCCAGAAGGTCTCGGCCGCGTCGATAGGGCTCCGGTACGCGGGCGACCACACGACGGTCCACCTCTACGCGACCGACTCGCTGACCCCCTCGACCGGGGTCGACGGAATGCAGGAGATCGGAACCGCCACGTCGAGCGGGACCTCTCTGAGCGTGAAGGCGTCGAAGTCGGTGAAGACGCAGTACGTGCTGCTGTGGATCACGGCAGTGCCGAATGCGCCCACCGACGGCTACAGCGGCGCCGGCTACAAGCAGGCCGTGACCGATGTGAAGTTCACGGGCTGACGTCTCACCGAGGGGGGAGGGGGTCCGATGGCCGAAGGCGCCGGGTACGAGAAGGCCAGCGATCAGGATCTGCTCGCCCGCCACGTGGAAGGCGACCCCGATGCCTTCGGTGAGATCGTGCGGCGACACCGCGACCGTCTCTGGGCGGTCGCGGTGCGCACGCTGGGCGACCGCGAGGAGGCCGCTGACGCCGTCCAGGACGCCCTCGTCTCGGCCTACCGGGCCGCCCACACCTTCCGCGGTCAGTCGGCCGTCACAACCTGGCTGCACCGCATCACGGTCAACGCCTGCCTCGACCGCGCCCGCAAGGCGGCGTCGCGCAAGACATCCCCGGTCGACGACACCGAGCGGATGGAACACCTGCTGGAACCGCACGAGTCGGCCTCGGCGCCCGCCGAGCGCAACGATCTGCACCGCCAGCTCCTCGAAGCGCTCGGCACGCTCCCTCCCGATCAGCGCGCCGCCCTCGTCCTGGTGGACATGCAGGGCTACCCGGTCGCCGAGGCCGCCCGCGTCCTCGACGTCCCGACCGGCACGGTGAAGAGCCGCTGTGCCCGCGGCAGAGCCAGACTCCTGCCGCTGCTCACCCATCTGCGACCGGGGAGAACCGGCGACGGCGAAGAGCCGGTCGCCGGACGGAACCGGGCGCAGGGGACATCCGTCCCACCGGCAGCGGGACCGCACGATGCGGGCCCAGGCAATACAGGGCCAAGCGACTCAGCTGCTGTGAAGGGCGGAGGTGGGCGAGCGTGACTTCCCCGACAAACACGGCCGGGCACCCGGACGTCTCGGAGATCTCCGACCTCGCCGAAGGCCTGCTCCCACCGTCCCGGACAGCCGACGTACGACGGCACCTGGACGAGTGCGAGATCTGCTCGGACGTCTTCGCCTCGCTGGAGGAGATCCGCGGCATGCTCGGCACCCTGCCAGGCCCGGCACGGATGCCCGCCGACGTCGCCGAACGGATCGACGCCGCTCTCGCCGCGGAGGCACTGCTCGACGCCACGACGCCCGACACGGCGGGCGCCGCCCCCGTCGAAGCGGCTCAGGCAGGCGACAGCGCCCATGTTTCACGTGAAACATCGCCCCCGGCCGCTCGTCCCTCGGGCCGCTCCCGCACCTCCACCAGCGGGCCGGGCCGAAAGGAACGCAAGCCCGGCAGGCGCCGCAGGGCGGCCGTCCTGGGAGCCGTCCTCTCCGTCGGCGCCCTGGGACTGGCTTCCCTGCTGATGTCCTCGATGGAGGACGACCAGAGCACCACGGCCGAAGGCCGGCACTCCGCGGCCGCTGACACCTTCGCCGAGGGCAAGCTGGAGCAGCAGGTCTCCGATCTCCTGGCCAAGAGCGAGTCCGGTGGTACCTCGCGCATCCCCCGCGATCCGGGCACGGAATCCGACTCCGGCACCGACGGTCCGCGCATCCTCACCAAGCCCGCGGTCCCGGTGCCCGAGTGCGTGCAGAACGGCATCGGTCGCGACGACGAAGCCCTGGCGACCGAACGCGGCACATTCAAGGGGACGACCGCGCTGCTCGTGGTCATGCCCGACACCTCGGACCCCTCTCAGGTCACGGCCTACGTCGTGGATGCCACGTGCGTGAAGGAGTCCCCTTCCGCCTCGGCCGAGGTGCTGCTGAAGCACTCCTACGCGCACTCCTGAGAACGCCGGTACTCCTGGGAAACGGCTCTCCGTTGTGCCCGGGCACAGCGGGAATGCGCGCCCCTTAGGATCCGTTGGGTGGGGTGAGAGTCCCGAGTGGGGTCCCCCCGGTCGAAGACGCAGTCCAGAGACGAGGAATCAAGCCGTGAGCGACGTCCGTAACGTGATCATCATCGGCTCCGGGCCCGCCGGCTACACGGCGGCGCTCTACACCGCGCGCGCGTCGCTGAAGCCACTGGTGTTCGAGGGGGCCGTCACCGCCGGCGGCGCCCTGATGAACACGACGGATGTGGAGAACTTCCCGGGCTTCCAGGACGGGATCATGGGCCCCGAGCTCATGGACAACATGCGCGCCCAGGCGGAGCGCTTCGGTGCTGAACTCGTTCCGGACGATGTCGTCTCCGTCGACCTGACCGGTGAGATCAAGACCGTGACCGACACCGCCGGCACGGTTCACCGTGCGAAGGCCGTGATCGTCGCCACGGGCTCGCAGCACCGCAAGCTGGGCCTGCCGAACGAGGACGCGCTGTCCGGCCGAGGTGTCTCCTGGTGTGCCACCTGTGACGGCTTCTTCTTCAAGGACCAGGACATCGCCGTGATCGGCGGTGGTGACACCGCAATGGAGGAGGCAACCTTCCTCTCGCGCTTCGCCAAGTCAGTGACGGTCGTCCACCGCCGGGACACCCTGCGCGCCTCCAAGGCGATGCAGGAGCGTGCCTTCGCCGACCCGAAGATCACGTTCGTCTGGGACAGCGAGATCGCGGAGATCCAGGGCGACCCGAAGCTCGCCGGCTTGAAGCTGCGCAACCTGAAGACCGGTGAGTTCTCCGACCTGCCGGTGACCGGGCTCTTCATCGCCATCGGCCACGACCCGCGCACCGAGCTGTTCAAGGGTCAGCTGGAGCTGGACGAGGAGGGCTACCTGAAGGTCGAGGCCCCCTCCACCCGGACGAACCTGACCGGTGTCTTCGGCGCCGGAGACGTGGTGGACCACACCTACCGCCAGGCCATCACCGCCGCCGGCACCGGCTGTTCCGCCGCCCTGGACGCCGAGCGCTTCCTCGCCGCCCTCGCGGACGAGGAGAAGGCCGAGCCCGAGAAGACCGCTGTCTGATCCCCTCCCCACCGCACGCACCAACCAGTTAAGGAGCCCGCCGTGGCCGGCACCCTGAAGAATGTGACCGACGATTCCTTCGAGCAGGACGTCCTCAAGAGCGACAAGCCCGTACTGGTGGACTTCTGGGCTGCCTGGTGCGGCCCGTGCCGCCAGATCGCGCCGTCCCTCGAGGCGATCGCCGCCGAGTACGGCGAGAAGATCGAGATCGTCAAGCTGAACATCGACGAGAACCCGGGCACGGCGGCCAAGTACGGTGTCATGTCGATCCCGACCCTGAACGTCTACCAGGGTGGCGAGGTCGCCAAGACCATCGTCGGCGCCAAGCCGAAGGCCGCGATCCTGCGCGACCTCGAGGACTTCATCGCCGAGTAACGGGCTGCGCCGTCGAACCGGCGACGCATGTTTCACGTGAAACACGAATGGGCCAACCCCAACGGTTGGCCCATTCGCTTCACCAGTGCTCGAAGTGGCGGGCTACAGCGGTCGCAGCGCCGGCTCCTTCTGGACCGCCCCGAGCAAACGGTCGAGTGCCATCTCCACGTCTTCCTTCCAGGAGAGGGTCGTTCGCAGCTCCAGCCGCATACGCGGGAAGGCGGGATGCGGCCGGACCGTCTTGAAGCCCACCGCCAGCAGATGATCGGCGGGGAGCACACAGGCGGGTTCCTTCCAGCGCGCGTCCCCGAACGCCTCGATCGCCTTGAAGCCCCGCCGCAGCAGGTCCTTGGCCACCGTCTGGACCATCACACGGCCGAGCCCTTGCCCCTGGTACCCCGGCACAATGAACGCGGTCATCAACTGCACCGCGTCCGGCGACACCGGGCTCGTCGGGAACGCCGTGGAGCGGGGCACATAGGCTGGGGGCGCGTAGAGCACAAAGCCCACCGGTACGTCGTCGACGTAGACGACCCGGCCGCAGGAACCCCACTCCAGCAGGACGGCCGAAATCCACGCTTCCTTCTCCAGGGCGGGCGTGCCCGCCTTCACCGCGGCTTCGCCGCTGACTGGGTCGAGTTCCCAGAAGACACACGTGCGGCAGCGCCGGGGAAGGTCCGGAAGGTTGTCCAGTGTGAGCGGTACGAGCCGACGGCCCATGAAGGCTGTTCCTCGCTTCCCTCGCCCGCAGCGTCACGGGCGGCAGTCAGAGCACTCCGTTCCCTGAGCAGGCTGCCGACGAACCCGCCGACCGCGCCCAGGCCCAGTCCCGCGCTCAGCAGTCCGGTCCAGCTCATCGTTCGCATGGCCCCGCCTCCCCATAGACGTACCGCAGACGTACTGCCAGGTGGATGCGCCATACCCGATCGCATCGTATCCATGAAGCGATTCCATCGATACCGCCCGAAAGCAAAGTGCGGGCCGTGTTCCGGTACACACCGGACACGGCCCGCACGAGCGGCCACGGAAGGGGATCACGTCGCCGCCCGGGGACTCAGTCTTCCGTCTCCTCGAAGTCGGAGTCGGAATCGCCGCCGTCCAGCAGGCTCTTCTGCAGGACGGGGCCCTCTCCCGGCGCGAGCGAGCCGAGGATCCGCTCGAGGTCCTCCATGGAGGCGAACTCCACGGTGATCTTGCCCTTCTTCTGACCGAGGTCGACCTTGACCCGCGTCTCGAAGCGGTCCGAGAGACGCGTCGCGAGGTCCGTCAGCGCCGGGGAGACCCGGGCACCGGCCCGCGGCCCCTTGGAGCGCTGAGCCGTCTTGGGCCGCGATCCCATGAGGGTCACGATCTCCTCGACGGCGCGCACCGAAAGACCCTCGGCGACGATCCGGTGGGCCAGCCGGTCCTGCTCCTCCGAGTCCTCCACGGAGAGCAGTGCGCGGGCGTGTCCGGCAGACAGCACACC
The DNA here is from genome assembly GCF_040686175.1 of Streptomyces sp. NPDC086077. NCBI lineage: Bacteria > Bacillati > Actinomycetota > Actinomycetes > Kitasatosporales > Streptomycetaceae > Streptomyces > Streptomyces sp. NPDC086077. The sequence goes on from NZ_JBFBJT010000038.1 coordinate 26,326, forward strand.
CGCCGCCACCCGACGTTGAACCGCCGGGGAAAGCTTCAACAGACGCAGCGTGTTGGACACCTGCGGACGCGACCGGCCGATGCGGTCGGCCAGCTGGTCGTGGGTGCAGTTGAAGTCCTTCAGCAACTGGTCGTAGGCGGCTGCCTCTTCCAGCGGGTTCAGCTGCGCCCGGTGCAGGTTCTCCAGCAGGGCATCGAGGAGGAGCTTCTCGTCGTCCGTGGCACGCACGATCGCCGGGATGGCTTCGAGGCCCGCCTCACGGCAGGCCCGCCAGCGCCGCTCACCCATGATGAGCTCGTAACGGGCGGGACCCAGCTGGCGTACGACGACGGGCTGGAGAAGACCGACCTCCTGGATGGAGGTGACGAGCTCCTGCAGCGCGTCCTCGTCGAAGACCTCACGGGGCTGGCGCGGGTTGGGTGTGATGGAGTCGAGCGGCAGCTCGGCGAAGTGCGCGCCCATGGGAGGTGCGGGCATGTCCATCACGTCGTTCACCGACGGCTCTTCGGTTTCACGTGAAACAGGGGGCAGTGTGGCCACCTTGGCCGCGGCCACGCCACGGTCGGACGTCAGCACCGGCACCGCCGTGGGCGACGCGGATGCAGCACCTCCCACCGCAGCCTGGGCCGGCGTCCTCTCGGTCGGGGCCGCAGGGATCAGGGCCCCGAGACCACGACCCAGTCCCCTCCGTCGCTCGCTCACTGGATCCCCTCCACCATGCTGTGGTCGCTCTGAGCGCCGATGTGGGCGTGTGTCGCGTCATAGCTGACGCCGACGCCCTTCAGCGCGATTTCTCGTGCCGCCTCCAGATAGGAGAGGGCACCGCTCGAACCTGGATCGTAGGTCAGGACCGTCTGCCCGTAGCTCGGCGCCTCGGAGATACGGACCGAGCGCGGGATGCTCGTCCGCAGCACCTCGTCGCCGAAGTGGCTACGCACCTCGTCGGCGACCTGGGAAGCAAGGCGCGTCCGGCCGTCGTACATGGTGAGCAGAATCGTCGAGACATGCAGGGCCGGGTTGAGGTGCCCTCGTACCAGGTCGACGTTGCGCAGGAGCTGACCCAGCCCCTCCAGCGCGTAGTACTCGCACTGGATCGGGATGAGCACCTCCTGGCCCGCCACAAGGGCGTTGACCGTGAGCAGGCCCAGCGAGGGCGGGCAGTCGATGAGGATGTAGTCCAGCGGCTGCTCGTATGCCTGGATCGCTCGCTCAAGACGACTCTCGCGCGCCACCAGGGACACCAGCTCGATCTCCGCACCGGCGAGATCGATCGTGGCGGGGGCGCAGAAGAGACCCTCGACATCGAGGACCGGCTGGACGACCTCCGAGAGCGGCTTGCTCTCGACCAACACGTCGTAGATCGATGGAACTTCGGCGTGGTGGTCGATCCCCAGAGCGGTCGACGCGTTGCCCTGCGGGTCGAGGTCGATCACCAGGACGCGGCTGCCGTGCAGAGCCAGCGAAGCGGCCAAGTTGACGGTCGTCGTCGTCTTGCCCACCCCGCCCTTCTGGTTGGCGACAACGATGACACGGGTCTGTTCAGGTCTCGGTAGACCCTCCCCGGCCCGGCCCAGAGCCTCGACCGCCAGTTGGGCAGCACGACCGATGGGAGTGTCGTCCATCGGGGGCGGTGTTTCACGTGAAACATCCTCCCCCGGCGACTCGGTACGGGGACCGGGGACCGGATCGGTCATCGGTCCCGCGATGTTGGCGTCGGACCGCAAGGATTCACTCTCCTCGACTTCAGGCTCGCAATGAACAGAGCCTCCCATGCCTTCGGGGTCGTGAACCAGTGAGGCCTGTTGTTCTGTGGAGAAATCCACCTCTGTGGACAACTCCGGACCCCTTGCAGGGGGCGGAGCGCCATCGGAAACGACCGGAGCTTCGCCGAGTGAGCCGAGAGGCTTGCGGTCTCGGGGTTCGGCCGCGGCCCGGCCGCGGCTGATAATGCCGTGCAGCAGTGAGCGACGTTTCACGTGAAACACGATGCACAGCAGCCGGGACCGGACTGTCGCGACACTCCGGGATGCATAGGTTTGGCAGCTTGTGTGGAGTAAGTCTCGTCCTCAGGACGGATCAGCGACGCCGGCGTACGCGTCCCGTCCGCGCGGCCTTCGCTCGCTTCGCAGCGAACCGCACACCGCCGGGGCTCTCCCCGACCTCGACGCGCACGACCGTGGACAGAGGATCCACGACGCCCTCACCCACATGCAGGATGGACGTGCCCACGGCCCCGAGCTTGCTCAGCGCGGTCCCGGCGGACTTGAGCTCCTCCTCCGCGGTGTCGCCCTTGAGCGCGAGCATCTCGCCGTAGGGACGCAGCAGCGGAATTCCCCAGGTCGCCAGCCGGTCCAGCGGGGCCACCGCCCGCGCCGTCACCACATGGACCGGAGGGAGCTTCCCCATGACCTCCTCGGCGCGACCGCGCACGACGGTGACATGGTCGAGGCCGAGTAGCTCGACGACCTCGGTGAGGAAGTTCGTCCGTCGTAGCAGGGGCTCCAGCAGCGTGATCTTCAGGTCCTCCCTGACCAGGGCCAGCGGGATGCCCGGCAGACCGGCACCGGAGCCGACGTCGCAGACGGTGACGGCCTCGGGCACGACCTCCGAGAGCACCGCGCAGTTCAGCAGATGCCGCTCCCAGAGCCGGGGCACCTCCCTGGGGCCGATGAGGCCTCGCTGTACGCCTGCCTCGGCCAGCAGCTCCGCATACCGGACCGCGTCCGAGAAGCGATCGCCGAATACCGCACGGGCTTCCTCGGGAGCGGGGGGGAGCTCCGCTGCCTCCGTCACGGGGACCGTCCTTCCGTACCCTCCAGCGCACGCGCGCTGAATACCAGGCTGACAAAGATCGGCCCCGCCTGCGCAACAGACGGGGCCGGTGGAGCGTGGGACTGCTCAGGCGGGCAGCACGACGACGAAGCGCTGTGGCTCCTCGCCCTCGGACTCGCTGCGCAGACCCGCGGCCTTGACGGCGTCGTGCACGACCTTGCGCTCGAACGGCGTCATCGGCTTGAGCTTCACGGGCTCGCCGCTGTTCTTGACCTCGGCGGCGGCCTTGGCGCCCAGCTCGGAGAGCTCGGAGCGCTTCTTGGCGCGGTAGCCCGCGATGTCCAGCATCAGCCGGCTGCGGTCACCGGTCTCCCGGTGCACGGCCAGGCGCGTGAGCTCCTGGAGCGCCTCCAGCACCTCGCCGTCCCGGCCGACCAGCTTCTGCAGGTCACGGCCGCCCGCGTCACTGATGATCGAGACAGCGGCGCGATCGCTCTCGACGTCCATGTCGATGTCGCCGTCGAGATCGGCGATGTCCAGCAGACCTTCGAGGTAATCCGCCGCGATCTCGCCCTCCTGCTCCAGGCGGGTCAGGGTGTCTGCACCCTCGGCAGCGGCGGAGGTGGTGCCTTCCGTCACGGGATGGACTCCTTCTTACTTCTTGGAAGAGGACTTGGGCCGCTGCGGGCCCTTGCGCTGGCCGGACTGGGCCCGGCTGCGGCCCCCGCCACCGGACTTGGGCGCCGCCTTGCCGGACGCCTCCGCCGATCCCACGTCCTGCGGTTCGTCGGACTTGCTCAGCGAGGTCGTCGGCGCGGCGTTCTCGGCGCCGGTGCTCTCGGCACCGCCCGCGGGCTTGGGACCGCCGGCGGCCTGGCGCTTCGCCTTCGGCTGCCGCTTGGGCTGCTGACGCTTCGGCGTGCCGGCGGTGGTGGTCGGCGTACCGTCCTCGGTCACGGTGGCCACGGCGCCCTCGCTCTTCACGACGTTGCCGTCGGGCTGGGCCGCGAGACCGGCCTTGCTGAGACCGTTGATGAACTTGCGCTCGTAGTCGTTGCGGTCCCGGCCCTTGGCGACGATGGCCTTGACGATGGCGCGCTCACCGCGTCCGCGGGTCTTGCCGTGGTGCGTGACGCTCTTGGTCAGACGCTCCAGGTACGAGGCCTGTGCCTTGGAACCCGGGGTCGGGTTGTTGTGGATGACGTACATCTGCTGGCCCATGGTCCACACGTTGGTGGTCAGCCAGTAGACGAGGACACCGACCGGGAAGTTGATGCCGAAGACGGCGAACATGACGGGGAAGATGTACATCAGCATCTTCTGCTGCTGCATGAACGGCGTCTTCACCGAGGTGTCGACGTTCTTCGTCATCAGCTGGCGCTGGGTGTAGAACTGCGACAGCGACATCAGGACGATCATGATGGCCGTGACGATCCGCACATCGGTGATCGACGAGCCGAGCGCCTCGACCTTGTCCGCGTTGTCGGTGAACTTCGCGGCGAGCGGGGCACCGAAGATGTGCGCCTTCTGCGCGCTCTCCAGCAGCCGCTCGTTGATCACGCCGATCGTGTCGTTCGACGCGATGCTGTTGAGCACGTGATATAGGGCGAAGAAGAACGGAGACTGCGCCAGGATGGGAAGGCACGAGGAGAGCGGGTTGGTGCCCGTCTCCTTGTACAGCTTCATCATCTCTTCGGACTGACGCTGTTTGTCGTTCTTGTAGCGCTCCTGAATCTTCTTCATCTCGGGCTGAAGCGTCTGCATCGCCCGGGTCGCCTTGATCTGCTTCACGAAGAGCGGGATCAGGCAGATGCGGATCAGGATCACCAGCGACACGATGGACAGGCCCCAGGCCCAGCCCGTGTCGGGGCCGAAGAGCGCACCGTACAGCGAGTGGAACTGGACGATGACCCACGAAACGGGTGTGGTGATGAAGCTGAAGAGGCTGGCAATCGTGTCCACTAATCATGCTCCTTGGGCATGGGACGGGGTCTCTGCGGCCGGGCTCGAAGGAACGCCGCTCGAAGAACTCGAATGAACGTTCTCTTCGGTGGCCGTTTCGGCGGCGGAGGGCCCGCCCTTGCGTGCGCGCCATGTGTTGCGCAGCATCTCGTGCCACCGCGGACGCTTGCGCGGCGGGACATGGTCCACGCCGCCCAGCGACCACGGATTGCAACGCAGGATGCGCCAGGCCGTGAGTGCGGTGCCCTTGAGGGCACCATGCCGGTCAATGGCCGTGTAGCCGTAGTGGGAACACGACGGGTAGTACTTGCACACCGGCCCGAGCAGCGGGCTGATGGTCCACTGGTACAGCTTGATCAGCGCCAGCAGCGGGTACTTCATCGCGCGCCCCCTCCCAGTAGCCGCTCCAGGGCGGCGTCCAGGTCTCGGGCCAGCTGTGCATGGTCGGCGTCGCCCGCACCGGGCAGCGCTCGTACCACTACCAGGCTACCGGGGGGCAGCAGGTCGACTCGGTCACGCATCAGATGGCGCAGTCTGCGCTTCACTTTGTTGCGTACGACCGCGCCGCCCACAGCCTTGCTCACGACGAAACCCGCACGTGTCCGGGGAGCGCTCTCCCCAGGCGCGTGCGGGTCCGTGGCACCGCTACGAAGGTGGACGACGAGGAGTGGGCGTCCGGCCCGGCGCCCTCGTCGTACCGCGGTCGCGAAGTCCTCGCGCCGCCTCAGCCGGTTCTCGGTGGGCAGCACGACGTCATGACCTGATCGGAATCAGGCGGACAGACGGGCGCGACCCTTGCTACGGCGGGACGCGAGAATCGCGCGGCCGGCACGGGTGCGCATACGCAGCCGGAAGCCGTGGGTCTTGGCGCGACGACGGTTGTTCGGCTGGAAGGTGCGCTTGCTCACTCGGGGGCTCCAGAAGAAATCGGGGTTTTGCGGGGTGCCGTCCTGGCTGTCACCGTGCGCCCACGAGTAGCTCGCGTTACGCCCGAGTGCACCGCTTTCCGATCACCTTGACGCGATCTGTGCCCATCGGAGGCAGGCGGCAGCAGCCATCGACAACTCGACCTGGTTACGGTACGCGCGGCTACGCCATTCGGTCAAACCAAGGGTCACGGGGAGACACTGTCCACAGGCTGGGGACAACAACTTGAACCGTACCCGTCGCCCTGACTACCGTGACGGGACTCCGATTCGTTCCCTTATCCCCGCCCGACCCGATTTACATCCCGAGCCGTCCCACAACCACACGTTCGTGGGACCCGTGAGAGAGCGTGCCCTGTGGCTGACGTACCTGCCGATCTTGCCGCAGTGTGGCCACGAGTACTCGAGCAACTTCTCGGTGAGGGCCGTGGACAGGGGGTCGAGACCAAGGACGAACACTGGATCCGGCGCTGTCAGCCGCTCGCGCTGGTCGCCGACACCGCACTGCTCGCCGTACCGAACGAGTTCGCGAAGGGCGTCCTGGAGGGACGCCTCGCACCGATCGTGAGCGAGACGCTCAGCCGTGAGTGCGGCCGCCCGATCCGGATCGCGATCACCGTCGACGACTCCGCGGGCGAGCCCCCGCCCTCCCCGTCGGCGCCCCCGGCCCAGCACCAGCACCGCTACGAGGAGCCCGAACAGCTCCCGTCGTCCGGTCAGTACGAGGGCTACGGCCACGGCCGGCACCGCGCCGAGCAGCTCCCGGGTTCGCCCGGCGATCAGCTGCCCAACCCGCGCCCCGCCTATCCGTCGGAGTACCAGCAGCGCCCCGAGCCGGGCGCCTGGCCGCGGCAGCAGCAGGACGAGTACGGCTGGCAGCAGCCGCGTCTCGGCTTCCCCGAGCGCGACCCGTACGCGACGCCGTCACGGGAGTCGTACGACTCGCAGGACTCCTACGGCTCGCAGGACTCGTACGGCTCGCAGGACTCGTACGGCGGCCCCCCGTCGCGCGACCACTACGGCCCTCCCTCGCAGGACTACCGCCCGCAGGGCCGGGAGCGGCCGTACGACCAGCAGCGCTCCGAGTACGAGCCGTCACGCGGTGACTACGACCAGCGCGACGCCCGCCGGGAACTGCCCGAGCAGTCGGTCGGCGGCGGCCAGGTGCACCGCGGTCCGGCCGGCGCCACGCTGCCGGTGTCCAGCGGCGCCCCCGGCCCGCTGGCCGCGCAGCCCGCGCCGGCGACCGGTCCCGGGGAGCCGACCGCGCGGCTGAACCCGAAGTACCTCTTCGACACGTTCGTCATCGGCGCCTCGAACCGCTTCGCGCACGCGGCCGCCGTGGCCGTCGCGGAGGCGCCGGCGAAGGCCTACAACCCCCTCTTCATCTATGGGGAGTCGGGGCTCGGCAAGACCCACCTGCTGCACGCGATCGGACACTACGCGCGGAGCCTGTACCCGGGCACGCGCGTGCGGTACGTGAGCTCGGAGGAGTTCACCAACGAGTTCATCAACTCGATCCGCGACGGCAAGGGCGACAGCTTCCGCAAGCGGTACCGCGAGATGGACATCCTGCTCGTCGACGACATCCAGTTCCTCGCGGACAAGGAGTCGACGCAGGAGGAGTTCTTCCACACCTTCAACACGCTCCACAACGCGAACAAGCAGATCGTGCTGTCCAGCGACCGGCCGCCGAAGCAGCTGGTGACGCTGGAGGACCGGCTGCGGAACCGTTTCGAGTGGGGTCTGATCACGGACGTCCAGCCGCCGGAGCTGGAGACCCGGATCGCGATTCTGCGCAAGAAGGCGGTGCAGGAGCAGCTCAACGCCCCGCCGGAGGTGCTGGAGTTCATCGCCTCCCGGATCTCGCGGAACATCCGTGAGCTGGAAGGCGCGCTGATCAGGGTGACGGCGTTCGCGTCGCTCAACCGGCAGCCGGTGGACCTGGGCCTGACCGAGATCGTCCTCAAGGACCTGATCCCTGGCGGGGAGGACTCCACCCCGGAGATCACCTCGACGGCCATCATGAGCGCCACCGCCGACTACTTCGGCCTGACGGTCGAGGACCTGTGCGGCAGCTCCCGGGGCCGCCAGCTCGTCACGGCCCGGCAGATCGCCATGTACCTGTGCCGTGAGCTGACGGATCTGTCGCTGCCGAAGATCGGCGCGCTGTTCGGCGGGCGCGACCACACGACCGTGATGCACGCGGACCGCAAGATCCGCAATCTGATGGCCGAGCGGCGCTCCATCTACAACCAGGTGACCGAGCTGACGAACCGCATCAAGAACGGCTGACAGCAGCCGCCACAGGCCGACGAAGGGCGCCCCGGGGCGAGATCCCCGGGGCGCCCTTCGTCGTACCGCCGTCATCCCGTGTTCGAATACGTGCCGGGTTACGGCCACTCTCCACAGATTCGGTGAGTTTTTCCCGTCCACATGCTGGGGACTGGGAAGTTGTCCAGATCGTGTCCACAGCCGCGCCTGTTGAAAGACCATCAGACCAGGTCAACTGCTTGTGGATTGGTGGACGAACGATCTCCACAGACTGTGGACGGCCGACGGATCCACAAGCTGTGCACGGAGTTGTCCACGGGCAACCCACAGGCTCGGGGCGGTTGTCCCCAGCGATCCCCAGCTTCTCCACAGCACTGTCCACTGTTCGGCAACGCGACGCGCCTGATCACCGAGTCGAGTGAAAGGCGTCACACAAAGGTGCCAGGTTGGGCTGTGGGAAAGGTGGGTAAAGCTGGGGACGACGCTGGGGAGAAGTCGCCTCGGCCTGTGCACGGGGTGTGCAGAACTTTCTTTTCTCCACAGACAGCCCCGGTTGTCCACCGCCGTCGCCCACAGGGCCCGTGGACAAAATTTCCGCTCTGAGCTGCGCAAACGCAGTTATCCACGGTATCCACAGCCCCTACTACTACTCCCGACTAGAGAGAGTGGGGAATCCGCTTCGAAGGGGGTCCTGTGCACAACTCGCCCTTCGGCGCCCGGCTGCCCCTCGTCACGACTTGACCCCGAGAGGCACCTACTGTCAGTGCGGTGCGTCAGACTGGTCCCCGGTGTTCTTCCCTCCCCAGGGCCAGCGACACCGAGACAGACGACGAAGCCAGGCAGGGCGAGAAGCGCCGGCAACAGCAGGAGGCGGCAACAGTGAAGATCCGGGTGGAACGCGACGTACTCGCGGAGGCCGTGGCCTGGGCGGCGCGCAGCCTCCCGGCCCGGCCGCCGGCGCCTGTCCTCGCCGGCCTGCTGCTGAAGGCCGAGGACGGCCAGCTGAGCCTGTCCAGCTTCGACTACGAGGTCTCCGCACGCGTGTCGGTGGAGGCCGAGGTCGAGGAGGACGGCACGGTCCTCGTCTCCGGCCGCCTGCTCGCCGACATCTCCCGCGCCCTGCCCAACCGCCCGGTGGAGATTTCCACAGACGGTGTACGGGCGACGGTGGTGTGCGGCTCCTCGCGGTTCACACTCCACACCCTGCCTGTGGAGGAGTACCCGGCGCTGCCGCAGATGCCGAACGCGACGGGCACCGTCCCCGGCGAGGTCTTCGCCGCCGCGGCCGCCCAGGTCGCCATCGCCGCCGGCCGGGACGACACGCTGCCCGTGCTCACCGGTGTACGCATCGAGATCGAGGGCGACAAGGTCACCCTCGCCTCCACCGACCGCTACCGCTTCGCGGTCCGCGAGTTCCTGTGGAAGCCGGAGAACCCCGAGGCCTCCGCGGTCGCCCTGGTGCCCGCCAAGACGCTGCTCGACACCGCCAAGTCGCTGACCAGCGGTGACAGCGTGACGCTCGCGCTGTCCGGCTCCGGCTCCGGCGAGGGCCTGATCGGTTTCGAGGGCGCCGGGCGGCGTACGACGACCCGCCTGCTGGAGGGCGACCTCCCGAAGTACCGCACGCTGTTCCCGACCGAGTTCAACAGCGTCGCCGTCATCGAGACCCCGCCGTTCGTGGAGGCCGTCAAGCGCGTGGCCCTGGTCGCCGAGCGGAACACGCCGGTGCGACTGAGCTTCGAGCAGGGCGTGCTGATCCTGGAGGCCGGCTCCAGTGACGACGCACAGGCTGTGGAAAGGGTCGACGCTCAGCTGGAGGGCGACGACATCTCGATCGCCTTCAACCCGACCTTCCTGCTGGACGGCCTGAGCGCCATCGACTCCCCGGTGGCCCAGCTGTCCTTCACGACGTCCACCAAGCCCGCCCTGCTCAGCGGCAAGCCGGCGCTGGACGCCGAGGCGGACGAGGCGTACAAGTACCTGATCATGCCGGTGCGGCTCAGCGGCTGACGCGGGCCGGGCCGGGCAGACCGGTGTTCCACAGCCCTCGCGGTCCTGTGGAACACCGGCTGCGAAGCCGCAGGTGGGGCGGTACGCGTGAGCGCGTATGCCCACAGATGTGCGCGACCGTCCGGGTCTAGGCTCGGACACGGGTACGAAAGTGCCCGACGCCACCTCGCAACACCTGTCGCAACCTAAGGAACACAACTGATGGAGCTCGGTCTCGTCGGCCTCGGCAAGATGGGCGGCAACATGCGCGAGCGGATCCGCCGCGCGGGCCACACCGTCGTCGGATACGACCGCAACCCGGACCTCGCCGATGTCCACAGCCTGGAAGAGCTTGTGGGCAAGCTCGGCGGCCCGCGCGTCGTGTGGGTCATGGTCCCGGCCGGTGCCGCCACCCAGTCGACCATCGACCAGCTGGCCGAGCTCCTGGAGCCCGGGGACGTCGTCGTGGACGGCGGCAACTCCCGCTGGACGGACGACGAGAAGCACGCCGAGGAACTGGCCGCCAAGGGCATCGGCTTCGTCGACTGCGGTGTCTCCGGCGGCGTCTGGGGCCTGGAGAACGGCTACGCGCTGATGTACGGCGGCGATGCCACGAACGTCGCCAAGGTGCGGCCCGTCTTCGACGCGCTCAAGCCCGAGGGCGACTTCGGCTCCGTGCACGCCGGCAAGGTCGGCGCGGGCCACTTCGCGAAGATGGTCCACAACGGCATCGAGTACGCCATGATGCAGGCCTACGCCGAGGGCTGGGAGCTCCTCGAGAAGGTCGACTCCGTGACCGACGTCCGGGAGGTCTTCCGCTCCTGGCAGGAGGGCACCGTCATCCGGTCCTGGCTGCTGGACCTCGCGGTCAACGCCCTCGACGAGGACGAGCACCTGGACAAGCTGCGCGGTCATGCACAGGACTCCGGCGAGGGCCGCTGGACCGTGGAAGCCGCCATCGACAACGCCGTGCCGCTGCCCGCGATCACGGCCTCCCTCTTCGCCCGGTTCGCCTCGCGCCAGGAGGACTCTCCGCAGATGAAGATGATCGCGGCGCTGCGGAACCAGTTCGGCGGCCACGCGGTCGAGAAGAAGTAACCCGAAACAGCCGGTACCAGCGGACCGGGGGAGGTCGGCGCACCACCATGCACGTCACGCATCTGTCGCTCGCCGACTTCCGCTCGTACGCCCGGGTCGAAGTCCCGCTCGACCCGGGCGTCACCGCCTTCGTGGGCCCCAACGGCCAGGGCAAGACGAACCTCGTCGAGGCCGTCGGCTACCTCGCCACCCTCGGCAGCCACCGCGTCTCCTCCGACGCCCCCCTGGTCCGTATGGGCGCCGACCGCGCGGTGATCCGCGCCCAGATCCGCCAGGGCGAACGGCAGCAACTGATCGAGCTGGAGTTGAACCCGGGCAAGGCGAACCGCGCCCGCATCAACAGATCCTCGCAGGTCAGGCCGCGTGACGTACTCGGCATCGTCCGGACCGTGCTGTTCGCTCCCGAGGACCTCGCCCTGGTCAAGGGCGATCCCGGGGAGCGGCGCCGCTTCCTGGACGAGCTGATCACCGCCCGGTCCCCGCGCATGGCCGGCGTGCGCTCCGACTACGACCGCGTCCTCAAGCAGCGCAACACCCTGCTGAAGTCGGCCGCGCTCGCCCGGCGGCACGGCGGCCGTTCCATGGACCTGTCCACCCTGGACGTCTGGGACCAGCACCTCGCGCGCGCGGGCGCCGAGTTGCTCGCCCAGCGCCTCGAACTGATCTCCGCGCTCCAGCCGCTGGCCGACAAGGCCTACGAGCAACTGGCCCCCGGCGGCGGACCGGTCGCCCTGGAGTACAAGCCGTCGTCCCCGGGCGACGCCCACGCGCGCGAGGCGCTCTTCGAGCAGCTCATGGCCACGCTCGCCGACGCCCGCAAGCAGGAGATCGAGCGTGGCGTCACCCTTGTGGGCCCCCACCGGGACGATCTGAACCTCAAGCTCGGCGAGCTGCCCGCCAAGGGCTACGCCTCCCACGGCGAGTCCTGGTCCTACGCCCTGGCGCTGCGGCTCGCCTCCTACGACCTGCTGCGCGCCGAGGGCAACGAGCCCGTACTGATCCTCGACGACGTCTTCGCCGAGCTCGACACCCGCCGCCGCGAGCGGCTGGCCGAGCTGGTCGCGCCCGGTGAGCAGGTGCTGGTGACGGCCGCGGTCGACGACGACGTACCGCATGTGCTGGCGGGGACGCGGTACACCGTGGCGGACGGGGCGGTGGAGCGGGCATGACGGCGGAGGGAGCGGCCCCGAAGAAGTCCCCCGAGCCGTCCGGCGTCGACCTCGCGCGGGTGGCGCTGCGGGCCGCGAAGGAGGCCGCCCGCGCGCGGGGGGACGCGGTGCAGCAGAAGAAGCAGGCGCGCCGCGGCGGCCTGCGCTCCGGCGCACGCGCCGACGGGCGCGATCCGATGGCGCTCGGCTCCGCGATCAACCGGCTGATCAGCGAGCGCGGCTGGGAGGCCCCGGCCGCGGTGGGCGGTGTGATGGGCCGCTGGCCGCAGATCGTCGGCGACGACGTGGCCAAGCACTGCGTCCCGGAGAAGTACGACGAGGACGAGCGGGTGCTCGTCGTGCGCTGCGACTCCACCGCCTGGGCTACCAACCTGCGGCTGCTCGCGCCCACGCTGGTCGCCCGGCTCAACGAGGATCTCGGCCACGGCGCGGTCAAGGCGATCAAGGTGCAGGGCCCCAGCGGCCCCACCCCTCGCTACGGCCCCCTGCGCGCCCCGGGGAGCACCGGCCCCGGCGACACCTACGGCTGAGTCGGACCCGTCACAGAGTGAGCTGCATCACGCCTTGAGGGTGACCCACGTCACGTCTGCGGCAACCGGTGACAGGGGTTTTCCGCAGGCGCGCACCGATCGTCGTACAACCGCACGCGGTTGCGAATCCTGACCTGACGCCGGAGTAGCGAAGGGTTGACGCCCGGAAGCGCTGAGTGCCTCCGTGAGCCTCTTGGAGCCCCCTTCCGTATATCGGTACCCGGCGGAGGATGGTTCAGGGCGGCACATGCGGACTCAGGTACCGGCAAACCCCCATCACTGTCGGCGCTACCGGTAGACTGGGAGACAATCCCGCCCCGATCGTGGGGACCGCCCGGGAAAAGCTGAGCAACGCTGAACAAGGCTTACCAACGCAACATGCCGCAGCCGCTCCGGCAACCCGCCGACGAGCCCGGCTCGTGCTGTGCCAGAAAGGGCGCTTCGTGGCCGATTCCGGCAACCCCAACGAGAACATCCCGTCCACCGACGCCGGCGTGACCGCCGCGGCCCCCGCTTCGAGCGGCGAGGTCACGGCCTCTTACGACGCCAGCGCCATCACCGTCCTCGAGGGTCTGGACGCGGTCCGCAAGCGACCGGGCATGTACATCGGCTCGACCGGTGAGCGAGGACTGCACCACCTCGTGTACGAGGTCGTCGACAACTCCGTCGACGAGGCGCTCGCCGGGCACGCGGACACGATCGACGTCACCATCCTTCCCGACGGCGGGGTTCGGGTCGTCGACAACGGCCGCGGCATCCCCGTAGGCATCGTCCCGTCCGAGAACAAGCCGGCCCTGGAGGTCGTGCTGACCGTTCTGCACGCGGGCGGCAAGTTCGGCGGCGGCGGCTACGCGGTCTCCGGTGGTCTGCACGGCGTGGGCGTATCCGTCGTGAACGCCTTGTCCTCCAAGGTCGCGGTCGAGGTCAGGACCGACGGCCACCGCTGGACGCAGGACTACAAGATGGGCGTCCCGACGGCACCGCTCGTCCAGCACGAGGCCACCGAGGAGACCGGCACGTCGGTCACCTTCTGGGCCGACGGCGACATCTTCGAGACCACCGACTACTCCTTCGAGACGCTCTCGCGGCGCTTCCAGGAGATGGCGTTCCTCAACAAGGGCTTGACGATCAAGCTCACCGACGAGCGTGAGTCGGCCAAGGCCACGACCGGTGCCGACGAGGCGGGCGCGGACGAGAAGCAGGAGCCCAAGACCGTCAAGTACCACTACGAGGGCGGCATCGTCGACTTCGTGACCTACCTCAACTCCCGCAAGGGAGACGTGGTGCACCCGTCGGTCATCGACCTCCAGGCGGAGGACAGGGACAAGAACCTGTCCCTCGAGGTCGCGATGCAGTGGAACAACGGTTACACCGAGGGTGTCTACTCCTTCGCGAACATCATCCACACGCACGAGGGCGGTACGCACGAAGAGGGCTTCCGCGCCGCGCTGACCTCGCTGATCAACAAGTACGCGCGCGACAAGAAGCTGCTGCGCGAGAAGGACGACAACCTCACGGGTGACGACATCCGCGAGGGCCTGACGGCGATCATCTCGGTCAAGCTGAGCGAGCCCCAGTTCGAGGGCCAGACCAAGACCAAGCTGGGCAACACGGAGGCGAAGACCTTCGTGCAGAAGGTCGTCTACGAGCACCTCAACGACTGGCTGGACCGCAACCCGGTCGAGGCCGCGGACATCGTCCGCAAGGGCATCCAGGCGGCCACCGCGCGCGTGGCGGCCCGCAAGGCGCGTGACCTGACCCGCCGCAAGGGCCTGCTGGAGAGCGCGTCGCTGCCGGGCAAGCTGTCCGACTGCCAGTCGAACGACCCCATCAAGTGCGAGATCTTCATCGTCGAGGGTGACTCCGCCGGCGGCTCGGCAAAGTCCGGCCGCAACCCGGAGTACCAGGCGATCCTCCCGATCCGCGGCAAGATCCTCAACGTCGAGAAGGCGCGGATCGACAAGATCCTGCAGAACCAGGAGATCCAGGCGCTGATCTCCGCCTTCGGCACGGGTGTGCACGAGGACTTCGACATCGAGAAGCTCCGCTATCACAAGATCATCCTGATGGCGGACGCCGACGTCGACGGCCAGCACATCAACACCCTGCTGCTGACCTTCCTGTTCCGCTTCATGCGGCCCCTGGTCGAGGCGGGGCACGTGTTCCTGTCCCGTCCTCCGCTCTACAAGATCAAGTGGGGCCGGGAGGACATCGACTACGCGTACTCCGACCGCGAGCGCGACGCGCTGATCGAGATGGGCCGGCAGCGCGGCAAGCGGATCAGGGAGGACTCGATCCAGCGCTTCAAGGGTCTCGGTGAGATGAACGCCGAGGAGCTGCGCATCACCACGATGGACCAGGAGCACCGCGTCCTCGGCCAGGTCACCCTCGACGACGCCGCGCAGGCCGACGAGCTGTTCTCGGTCCTGATGGGCGAGGACGTCGAGGCCCGCCGCCAGTTCATCCAGCGCAACGCCAAGGACGTCCGCTTCCTCGACATCTGAGTCGGTCTCAGCTGACCGCACCAGGAAGGATCTTCACCAGCTATGGCCGACGAGACCCCCAACACTTCCTCTGGCCCTGTCACGCCTGAGGCCGAGGGCCAGGTCCTCCGCGTCGAGCCCGTCGGGCTCGAGACGGAGATGCAGCGCTCCTACCTCGACTACGCGATGTCCGTCATCGTCTCCCGCGCGCTGCCGGACGTCCGGGACGGACTCAAGCCCGTCCACCGCCGCGTCCTGTACGCGATGTACGACGGCGGCTACCGCCCCGAGCGCGGCTTCTACAAGTGCGCGCGCGTCGTGGGCGACGTCATGGGCAACTACCACCCCCACGGCGACAGCTCCATCTACGACGCCCTGGTCCGCCTCGCCCAGCCGTGGGCGATGCGCATGCCGCTCGTCGACTCCAACGGCAACTTCGGCTCGCCGGGCAACGACCCGGCGGCGGCCATGCGCTACACCGAGTGCAAGATGGCGCCGCTGTCGATGGAGATGGTCCGCGACATCGACGAGGAGACCGTCGACTTCACGGACAACTACGACGGCCGCTCCCAGGAGCCGACCGTTCTGCCCGCCCGCTTCCCGAACCTGCTGATCAACGGCTCGGCCGGTATCGCGGTGGGCATGGCGACCAACATCCCGCCGCACAACCTGCGCGAGGTCGCCTCCGGCGCCCAGTGGTACCTGGAGCACCCCGAGGCCGGCCACGAGGAGCTGCTGGACGCGCTCATCGAGCGCATCAAGGGCCCCGACTTCCCGACCGGCGCCCTGGTGGTGGGCCGCAAGGGCATCGAGGAGGCGTACCGCACGGGGCGTGGCTCCATCACGATGCGCGCGGTGGTCGAAGTCGAGGAGATCCAGGGCCGCCAGTGCCTGGTGGTCACGGAGCTGCCCTACCAGACCAACCCCGACAACCTCGCGCAGAAGATCGCCGACCTGGTGAAGGACGGCAAGATCGGCGGCATCGCCGATGTGCGCGACGAGACCAGCTCCCGTACCGGCCAGCGGCTCGTCATCGTCCTGAAGCGGGACGCGGTCGCCAAGGTCGTGCTGAACAACCTCTACAAGCACACCGACCTGCAGTCGAACTTCGGCGCCAACATGCTGGCGCTGGTCGACGGGGTGCCGCGCACGCTGTCGCTGGACGCGTTCATCCGCCACTGGGTGACCCACCAGATCGAGGTCGTCGTCCGCCGTACGCGCTTCCGGCTGCGCAAGGCCGAGGAGCGGGCGCACATCCTGCGCGGCCTGCTGAAGGCCCTGGACGCCATCGACGACGTCATCGCCCTCATCCGGGCCAGCGACACGGTCGACATCGCGCGCACGGGCCTGATGCAGCTGCTGGAGATCGACGAGATCCAGGCGAACGCCATCCTGGAGATGCAGCTGCGCCGGCTCGCCGCCCTGGAGCGCCAGAAGATCGTCCAGGAGCACGACGAACTCCAGGCGAAGATCACCGAGTACAACGAGATCCTGGCCTCGCCGGTCCGCCAGCGCGGCATCGTCAGCGAGGAGCTCGCCGCGATCGTCGAGAAGTACGGTGACGACCGCAAGACCATGCTGGTGCCCTACGACGGTGACATGTCCATCGAGGACCTGATCGCCGAGGAGGACATCGTCGTCACGGTCTCGCGGGGCGGCTACGTCAAGCGCACCAAGACGGACGACTACCGGGCGCAGAAGCGCGGCGGCAAGGGCGTGCGCGGTACGAAGCTGAAGGAAGACGACATCGTCGACCACTTCTTCGTCTCCACCACGCACCACTGGCTGCTGTTCTTCACCAACAAGGGCCGTGTCTACCGGGCGAAGGCCTACGAGCTGCCGGACGCGGGCCGCGACGCGCGCGGGCAGCACGTCGCGAACCTGCTGGCCTTCCAGCCGGACGAGGCGATCGCCGAGATCCTGGCGATCCGCGACTACGAGGCGGCGCCGTACCTGGTCCTGGCGACCAAGGGCGGCCTGGTGAAGAAGACCTCGCTCAAGGACTACGACTCCCCGCGTTCGGGTGGTGTCATCGCGATCAATCTGCGCGAGCGGGAGGACGGATCCGACGACGAACTGATCGGGGCCGAACTCGTTTCACCGGACGACGATCTCCTGCTGATCAGCAGGAAGGCGCAGTCGATCAGGTTCACCGCGACGGACGAGTCGCTTCGCCCGATGGGACGTGCGACATCCGGTGTGAAGGGCATGAGTTTCCGCGAGGGGGACGAACTGCTCTCGATGAATGTTGTTCGACCCGGTACGTTCGTGTTCACTGCCACAGACGGCGGGTACGCGAAGCGGACCGTCGTCGACGAGTACCGCGTCCAGGGTCGCGGCGGCCTCGGCATCAAGGCTGCCAAGATCGTCGAGGACCGTGGGTCGCTCGTCGGCGCGCTGGTGGTCGAGGAGACAGACGAGATCCTCGCCATCACGCTGTCCGGCGGTGTGATTCGCACGCGAGTCAACGAGGTCAGGGAGACGGGCCGTGACACCATGGGCGTCCAACTGATCAATCTGGGCAAGCGCGATGCCGTGGTCGGTATCGCTCGTAACGCCGAGGCGGGACGCGAGGCGGAAGAGGTCGACGGCGATCTGGCTGTCGACGACTCCGCGGAGGGTGCCGTCACCACCGGCACGGACGAGGGCGAGGCGCCCTCGGCCGAGTAGCACGAGGAGTGAGTCAGCGTGAGCGGAGCCACGGGCGCCGGATCGACCGGTATCCCGGCCGGTAGTTCGACCGGCGCGGAGACGGACGGCGGCGGCCGTGGCTCCGCCGCGTCTGCGACGGACCCGCACACCACCCAGTTGCGGGCGATCAAGTCGCCCGCGAAGGATGCCCAGACACCCTCGAACTCGCCCGACACTCATGGATCCCAGGGGGGAACTGTGACGGACACCCGTGGCCCGCAGACCCAGCACTACGCGGCTGGAGCGGGCCCGGCCGCCCCAGCGGGCGCCCAGCCGCAGCCGGCGGGCGCCCAGCAGACGGCTTCCCCGTTGCCCGGCGAGCGGCACGCCGAGCAGCAGGCCTCCGGGCCGTACCACCCGCCGCAGGCCTACCCCGCCGCTCCCGGGGCCGGGAACGCGGTACGCCGGCCGCGCACCGGCGCGCGCACCACGCCGCGGGTGCGCAAGGCGCGGCTGCGGGTGGCCAAGGCCGACCCTTGGTCGGTGATGAAGGTCAGTTTCCTGCTCTCCATCGCGCTGGGCATCTGCACGATCGTGGCCTCGGCGGTGCTGTGGATGGTCATGGACGCGATGGGCGTCTTCTCCACGGTCGGCGGCACGATCTCCGAGGCGACCGGCTCGAACGAGTCGAACGGCTTCGACCTGCAGGCGTTCCTGTCGCTGCCCAACGTCCTGATGTTCACGGCGATCATCGCGGTCATCGACGTCGTCCTGGCGACGGCGCTGGCGACGCTCGGCGCGTTCATCTACAACCTCTCCGCGGGCTTCGTCGGCGGGGTGGAGCTGACGCTGGCAGAGGACGAGTGACGGTCTCTTAAACGTCCCGCGACCATCGATTTTGGGAGTGCCGCAGTCGTGCGCTAATCTTCAGGAGTCAGCGCGCGGGACACACACCGCAGAGCGCGGCGGGGCTATAGCTCAGTTGGTTAGAGCGCATCCCTGATAAGGATGAGGCCACAGGTTCAAATCCTGTTAGCCCCACCAGCGAGAAGACCCCCAGTCCACTAGGGCTGGGGGTCTTTTGACACCACCGTGCCGGGGTTTCTGGTACCTGGCGGTGGGGGCGGCCACGACTCAGGGGAGGGCGCGGTGCGGGGTGGGTGACAGCGAGCGTCACTGGGTCGGGGCGTGGCATGTTCCGCTGAACATCGCCGCCATGCACTTGAGCGGCATGGTGCTGTTCGTCGGCTTCCTTCTGATTCCGGCCGGGTCCGGCCGAAGCCATCTCGAAGTACTGAGCCAGATGATCTGGTTCCTGATGCTCCATGTCGTGATCCAGATTCCGGTCGGCTTCTGGGCCTCCCGGTGGGCGATCCGTGGTCAGGTGTTCCGGGCCGGCCTGGTCGCGCTGGGACTGGCCTCGCTCCCGCTGTGGTCGCTCTACCTGGGTACCGGCCAAGACCCTTCCGTCTGGACGTTGTGCAGGCAGAGTTGGGGAGCGCTCTGTATCTCCCTGACCAGCTACGTATGGCTGTGCACGCTGCGCCGGTCCACGGCTCGGCGGATCGCCGGGCGATTCAGACACCAGGCCCAGTGGCTTGCCATGTGGGCCTTGTTGCGTCCGCCACGGCGGGGACCCCGCTAGGGGCCCTGATCATCGAGCGCCGGGGTCGGCGCGGGTGCCCTCGCGGGACTCCTCCAGGTACGTGCGTGCCAGCGTGCCGGCGCGGGTGAACCAGTCGGCGATCACGGCGGTCTCGTCCGGCGTGTAGCGCGTGAAGAGGTCTGCCAGGAGCACGTAGTACGGCTCGTAGATGGCGCGTACGCGCTCGGCGGCGGCCGGGACGGCGGCCACGCGCACGCGGCGGCGGTCGGCGGGGTCCGGCTGCCGCGTCACGAATCCGCCGCGCTCCAGGCGGTTCAGGATGCCGGTCACGGCGCCCGTCGTGACATGCGCGCGCTCCGCCAGGTCGCCGGCGGTGAGGGGGGAGTCGGGGCCGGCCTGGAGGACGTACGCGAAGCAGATGAGGTCCGTGACGCTCAGGCCCAGGTTCCGGGCGAATTCCTGCTGGCCGAACATGGCCGTCGCCACGAAGTCGTCCATCGCGTTGATCGCGGCCCAGACGGGTGCGGGGGGTTGGGGCGAGCCCTCCATTGAAATCCCTTAGTTTCTAAGTTAAATTGCTTACCTGCTAAGGCAGTGTAGGCATTGACGGACGTGGCCGAGGGGTGACAGACGTGGGTGGACATCAGTTTGACGAGGGGCACACCATCGCCGGGTGGTCGGGGGTCGCCGTTGCCACGGTGGGGTGCGCGGTTCTGGGCTTCGGTGTGGGCGGGTGGCGGCCGGGGCTCTGGCTGGGGGCGGGCGTCGTGGTCGTGGCCGCACTCCTCACATGGGGCCTGCATCTCGCCGGGTGGGGGAAGCCGCCCGGGCCGCGGCCCAAGGATCAGTGGGGGGTGCGGGTTCGTGATGCGGGCGCGCGGGCGGGGCATGCGGGGTGCCTTGGATGCCGGGTGGCGGGTCGGCGGGGTGCGCGGGCTTCGGTGCCACGCGCGTTTGCTGTGCCTGCCGTGACTCCCGCGACTTCCGCGGCTCCCGCACCTTCGGTGCCTGCGTCCTTCGTGGCTTCCTTGGCTGCTGTGGCTTCCGTGTCTTCGGCGTCTGCGGGGTCTTCTGTGCCGTCCGGGTCTGCGGAGTTCGGCCGGGCTGAGTGATCTTCGCCTGTACGGGCTGCGGCGGGCCTCAGTGGCTTTCTGCTGTCAGGCGTTCCACGCGTGCGGCCGCACTCTTGGCCCGGCGTCGGGCCTCACTCACGCGGCGGTCGGCGAAGCGCGTGCGCTCCCTGGCCTGACGTTCGGCCGCGGCGGCCTGCCGGTGTTCCTCCTCGGCCCGTGCCAGCTCCTCGGCCAGGCTGCTGACGCGCTGTCTCAGCTGGTCGGTGTGGTTCTTGGCGCTCCGCGCGTCGCGGGCGGCCACCGTCGCCTCCTCTTCCGCGGCCCGGAGGTCGTTCTCGGCGGTGCCGGCCTCCTCGCGCGCCTTCGTCAGGCGCTCCCGCCTGGTCTCGTCCGCCGCGCGCTCGCGGCGGGCGGTCGGCGGTGGCGCCTCGGACACGGCAGGAGCGGGCCGTACGGCATCCTGTGCGACCGCAGGGAAGCCGACAGCGGCGTCGAGCGGTTTGACCAGCCTGCCCGCGGCCCACTGCCGGGCCGCGTCCGGGTCGGCGAGGACGGCCTGCAGGGTGTTCTCGACCTCCCGTTGGGCGTCCGGCGTGATCGGGCGGCCTGCCTGTGCGGCGAGTTGGGCGGCCTGGCGGGACAGGGTGCTGACAAGGACGCGTTGCCGGCGTATGAGTTCGCGCAGTTGGGCGCCGTCCAGGTCATGGTGTGCCTGGCGCAGGCCCTCCCCGAGTCGCAGCAGTGGTTCGACCTCGTCCGGCTGCTCACGGACCAGGAGGTTGCCGGCCCATGCCGACAGGCTGGGGCGGCGCAGCTTGCTGATCTTCTCGGCGAGGGCGCGGTCGCCGGCCTTGCGGGCCGCCGCCGCGTGGGTGTCGCGGGCGGTCGTGAAGTGCTCCGGCCGCAGCCCGTACAGCTCGTCGGCGACAACGTCGAAGTCCACGGGCGTTCCTCTCCACGTGACGGGGGCGGCGTAGGGGGCGGCCGTCGTGGGGGTCGTCGTACATTTTCCCAGAGCCGGCCTGGGGTGGCGTGCTCATGCGCGGCCCGCCCCTCTGGAGGCCTACGCCGTGCGGCGGGCGCCTCCCGCTGAGGGAAGCGCCCGCCGCAGTCCCGTTCCGGTCGGCCAGACGATGCGCTCCGGTTCCGTGGGCGGGTGTCGGTCCGGGACCGGGTCAGCACCGGCAGCAGGCCGCCGTTGCCGATCTGCACCGGGGCGAGGAAGAGCTAACCGCCGCTGAAGTGGCGGTCTGTCCGACCTGGAGGTGGTCCTCGACGGGCTGGCGCCGCGGTTGCCGCAGGGACGGTGATGTGGCAGGGGGGATGAACGACAAGAAGACGCTCCGCAGAAAGCGGGTTGCAGAAAGGGTTGCAGAAAGCGGGTTGGCAGAAGACGGGTCGGCAGGGGTGCCGCGTCCGGAGGGGGAGCGGGCGGGCAACACGAAGGCCCGGCCACTGTGGGGAGTGGCCAGGCCTCGGCTTGGACGCGGGGTACGCAAGTTCGCCGCGACGACAGGGTGAAGAGAGAGGGATGGAAGGGGCGGGGGAGCAGGAGGAGCAGAAAGATAAGAGGAGGCGGTACGGCGACCTCAGCGCTGGAGGGGCATCGACTCGGGGCCGGAGGCGAGGGGTGTCTCCGCGTCGCAGTCGTCGGTCCGCGCGGCGGTGGCGGTCTCCGGGGCGTCGGCGGAAGCGGTCTGGTCGGTCTCGGCGAGCGGGCGGTTCCGGCAGCTCGGGGACTTTCCGTGAGCCTCGGCCCGGATGCGCTGTTTCATCGTGGGGGGCAGTGACCTGGCATGTACCCAGGCCCAGGGAGACATCGTCGTCGGCAGTGTGATGCTCGCGGCGCTGTTGCGAGCCGGCTCGGGCTGCGGTACCGCCGCGGCGGCGGAGGTGGTGATGAGTCCGAGCGCCGTGAACAGCGCGAGGAAGGCGGTGACGAGGATGTTCCACAGTTTCATGACCGAGTTCCGGGCCATGGCCCCTCACTTTCGGGTTGGGCGATTTGCGTACTTTCCTCATGATGTGTATGAGGCTCGCGAAGTGTTGGACCAACGCTCACGGCGCGTGGATCTTCCGATGAACACCACCCGGATGGACGCAAGGGGCCAGAAAAGACATGAAAGAGGGCGATAGTCGCGGACATGGGACAAATTTCACCGTCCGTGAGGAGGTGATCACCCTCGGATCGGAGTGGCGTCGTCCGCTGTGAGTGCGCTTCCGGCTTCGCTTCTAGTGCGCGGTTCCGGTGGGAAGTTGGGGCGCCCACGCAGGTCACCGATCGATATCGGCCGGTGTGTATAGTCGGGCGCCAGAGGTCCCCTACGTCAAGGAAAGACGAGGTCGCGCGGTGAAGAAGCTTCTCCTGGTCGCACTGGCCGCCATCGGCGGGCTCCTCGTGTACCGCCAGATCCAGGCGGATCGCGCCGAGCAGGATCTGTGGACGGAGGCGACTGACTCCGTGCCCACGGGTTCGTGAGTACCGACAACCGAATCTGAACAGACCCCGGCCGCCTCGCGGTCGGGGTTTTGCGTGTACGCGGGTGCTCGCCGAGGGACCCGCGGGGCAGGATGTGCCAGGCACGGACGATTCGAGGTCGGAACTCCCGGGGGTGGGTTGCACGTGATCGGGCGGCGGTGTACAGAGTGGGGGCGTGCGGTGGCTGGGGGGCTGCCGGGGGTGCTGTTGGTGCTACCGGGTTCGGTGGGCCTGGTAGGGCTTCCGGGACTATCGGGACTATCGGGGCTCACGGAATTTTCCGGGGTTGCTGTTGCTGCTGGGGCGACGCCGAGTGGGTCGTCCTCCGCGTCCGCGTCATATTCGTCGTCCTCTTCCTATGCGTTCGCGGAAGACGCCCGGACGGTCCCCGCCGCCGGGGGTACCACCGACGCCGTACGCCTGGAGCCAGGCCGTACGTACCGGAGCACCCTGCCGGGCAGCGGCGAGGCGTACTACCGCCTCGTACTCGACGCCACCTCGAACGCGTACGTCTCCGCCACCGCCGTACCCGACCCGGACGCCACCGTCTCCGCGATCGAGGGCATCAGGGTGTCCGTGCAGGACGCCGACGGCAGGTCCTGCTCGTCCGAGACGACCACCTTCGGGGCCGCCCGCAGCCCGCATCCGATCGCGGCGGGGGGCTCGCGGGAGGCCGGCGGAACCCGCTGCCAGAGCGCGGGCACGTACTACGTGGTCGTCGAACGCGCGGGCACGGCGGACTTCCCGCCGGCCGACTGGGATCTGGAGCTCACCGCGGTCCAGGAGCCCGGGCTGGCGCAGGGCGGTGCCACGGAGGCCCCTCAGGACTGGGACTCCGGCACGCCCGCCCCGCCCACGGACGAGCCCCAACAGCGTCGGGGCGGCGCTGGGTTCGCTACGGCGGCCTCTCTGGGGCAGGGCGTCTGGACCGACGACATCGCACCCGGGCAGACGCTCTTCTACGAGGTCCCGGTCGACTGGGGCCGGCAAGTGTCCGCCACGGCCGAACTCGGCACGGCCTCCGCAGATTCCGGCTACGTGAGCAGCGCGCTGGACTTCTCCCTCTACAACCCGGTGCGCGCCTTCGTCGCGGACAAGAGCGTCGGCTACGACGGCAAGCAGCGGACCGCCGCGCTGGCTCCGCTTCCGCCGGTCGACCATGCCAACCGTCACTCCTTCACCGGCCGTGTGAGCGAGATGCGCTTCGCGGGCGCCTATTACCTCGTGGTGCATCTCTCCGCGGACGTGGCCGAGAGGTTCGGCGACGGGCCGTTCGGGCTGACGTTGCGGGTGGGGATGAAGGGGGACGCGCACAGCGGGCCCGGTTACGCGGGGCAGTCGGTGCCGGAGGGCCTGTTCGCCGTGCGGGGAGGGGGCCTGGGCGGCGGTCCGGGGGCCGCGGTCGGTGGTGCGGAGGAGAGAGACGGCGGTGACGGGGCCATGACGGCCCTCGCCGTGGGCGGGATCGGCGCGGGCAGCGTGATTCTCGTGGGGCTCGGTGCGTGGACGGCTGCGGCGCGGAGGAGGGCGGGGGGCGCGGGGTAGGCGGGTGCGGGGTGGTCGGGAGTCGGGTCGCCGGTTTCGCGGATCGCCGGTTAGGCGTCTGGGGCGGAGGCGGCGGCGTGGTGGCGCCCATGGCGAGGCCGGGGCGGGAAGCCGTGGGCCGGGCGAGGCTGGGCCGTGGGCCGTGGGCCGTGGGCCGTGGGCGGTGGGCGGTGGGCCGAGGGGCTAGGGGGCCGGATACGCGGTGCCCGTCAGATGCGGGTCAGCGCCCAGAACCCCACTGCGTAGCAGAGCAGCGCGAGTACGAGCAGCGGGACCACCGCCTTGGCCGGTGGGCCGGGGCGCCGGGCGGCGCGTCGGCCGGCGCGGCGATGCCCGGCGGGCGTTCGTGAAATTGGGGGCTCCGAAGGCGGAACCTGCGGGTCTTGAGCGGTGTACGAAGCAGTAGAGACATCAGCGCGCTGCGGCGGCATCGAAGGGGCCGGGAGGGGCGTCGAGCTGGGATGGCGCGGCGCGTACGGCTGGGGGGAGGTGAAGGAAGGGTGCTGTGGTCTTGGGGAGTGCTGGGGCTGTGGGTAGTGCTGGGGTTGCTGTGTGCCGTGCTGCTGGTGCTGGCCTTGGGGCTCTGCGGGGACTCGGCGAGTGGTGACCGTCGGCTGAGGCGGGGGGAGGTGGAAGCTGCCGGTGTCGGACATGCTGGCCGGCTGCGCGGGCGCCGCCGGCTGATGCCGGGGATCAGCGGGTACGTCCAGGGCGCCGGCCTCTGCTACGGAAGCCGTGCCGGGCCACGGATCCTCAGACGCGTGGCCGTCCGTCACGCCGGCCGGCAAACCGCCGCTGCTCAGCTGCGGTCCCTCGGGGGCCATCGGACCGCTGCCCGCACGCGCTACCTCGGACGGCAGGGAGGAAGCGCTGCCCGGACGCGGGCCTTCGGCCGGTACGGAGTCTCCTCCTGGAGGGAATCCTTCGGGCGGTACGGAGCCGCCCTCGGGACGCGAGCCCCCGGGCGGTACGGAGCCGCCTTCTCGGAGCGAGCCTTCGGGCGAAGGACCGTCGCCTGCCGCCCGTGCCACCTCCGGCTGTACAGATGCGCCCCCCACACGCGAACCCTCGGGCGCCAGACCACCGCTTCCGCCTCGCGAGGCCTCGGCCGATCCCACCGCCCGAGCTCCACGCCCCGGCGTGAGCGGCCCGCTCGCGCCGAACCCCGGGGGCAGTGGCCCGACTTGGTCGAAGATCTCGATCTGCTCGTCGTCAGGGCCAGGCTCCGGCAGCAGCTCGGCCGCGGCGGCGAGCGCCTTCCGCGCCCCCGTGGCCGTGCGGAACCGAGCCACCGGATCCGGCTGCAACAGCGTGGCCACGACCTGCCACAGCGGCTCCGGAATGCCCGCGGGCGCACCCGGTGTCCCGTGCTCGGCGAAGTACTGGACGAGCGCTTTGGCATCCGGCTTGGCGCCCTCCAGCAGATACAGGGCGACCAGCCCGACGGCGAACAGGTCGGCCGGGAAGTCCGGTTCCGCGCCCATCATCTGCTCGGGCGCGAGATACCCGGGCGTCCCCACCACGAGGTTTGTCTCGGTCAAGCGCGGTTCGCCCAGCCGCATGGCTATCCCGAAGTCGGACAGCCGCAGCCGCGGCCGCCCGGTGCCGGTGGCTTCCAGCAGGACGTTGGCGGGCTTGATGTCACGGTGCACGACGTCTTCCGCGTGCACCGCGGCCAGGCCCGACAGGAGCTGGTCGAGGAGGGTGCAGACGAAGGACGGCGGCAGGGGACCGTAGTCCCCGACGACATGGACCAGCGAACCGCCGGCGACCAGGTCCATGGTGAACAGGACCTTGTCGTCGTCGGCGGCCCAGCTGGCCGGTGCGAGGACGTGGGGGTGATCGATCCGCAGTGCTTGCTCGCGGACGAAGCGCAGCAGGGAGTGCGCGTCGCGCTGTTGCAGCACCTTGGCGGCCACATAACGACGGCGGCGGTGGTCCCAGGCGCGCCACACTGCGCCCACTCCTCCGCGTCCGATCGGGTCGACCAACTCGTAACGCCCGGCGAAGATCTCACCCATCGCTGTGCGCCGCTCCTCCCCCTGCGGTCCCCTTCAGTCCCAGTTCAGAGCAGGCTTCCCCCGTTGCCTGCCCCTCGACGGTCCCCCGGTTCAGCTCTGGTGCGACTGGTAGTGCGCGACGGCGTCGGAAGTGCGGCCTGCGCCGTACACCCGGAGGAACTCTGCCAGCTCAGGGTGGGTCGGGGCGAGGGTGTCCGCGGCGTCGATGATGTCTCCCGCGGCGGCCACGGACCGCAGCAGGGACTGGATCTCGCGGACCACCCGCTTGACCGTCGGCGCTCCCGAACTGTTCGTCGTATGCGTGGTGTTGCTGAGCACCGAGCCCCCCTGGGACTTCTTGATCTCGTCCATCCGGTCGGTGGCCTCGGCCGCGCTCACACTGCCGTCCGCCACCTGTGCGGCCAGGTCCTGGAGCAACTGCACCCGCTGGACCACGGCCGGATTGCCGATCTTCGCCCGCTGACCGCTCATCAGCTGGGACAGCATCGGTGCGGACAGTCCCAGCACCCCCGCGAGACGAGCCTGGTTGAGGCCAAGATCGTCGATGAGCTTACGGAAGAGCGCCCCCAGCGGCTCCCCGTACCAGTTCCGCTGCAGTTCCCGCGCTCTTGCGGTGGCTTCCTGCTGTGCGGCGTCCATTGCGTCTCCCCATCGCTTCCCCTAAAACGGCGGTTCGCTGTCGCGAACCACGCCGAGCATCTTACGGAGAGTGGTCGTTCACGGGGACCCCCCAATCTTTTTGCGAGATACCGGGGGTGACCCGCTACTCTGGTCTGCGGCGCTGCCGGTACGCGGTACTTCCGGCGGATGTCCCTCTTCTCGGGGCCTTAGCTCAGTTGGTAGAGCGCTGTCTTTGCATGGCAGATGTCAGGGGTTCGACTCCCCTAGGCTCCACACCACGGAAGCCCTCCGAACTGCGGAAACGCGGGTTCGGAGGGCTTTCTTTCGTCGGGACGGACCGGCCGCACTCGGGCAGGGGGCGCGCCCTCGTTCGTCTCTGATCGATCCGATGCCCCCGGCGCCGAAACAGATCTGCAGCCTTACCCGGCGGTAGCCCCCGGGACAGCTCTGCTCGGCGAAGGCCCGGCCCCCGTGATCGTCCTCACGGCCGCCCTCCCACCTTCCAGCCTTGATCGCCCTCGCCCGGTCCTCGACCCGGAGACCAGCAGAGCCCGGCCCGTCAGGGACTCAGCCGACCTCAGACCCCAGGCTCAGCCGACCCGAGTCCCAGCCGACGCGAGTCCCCGCCGAGCGGCGCCCCCTTTGCGCAAGCACCCCCACCTGATCCCCGCAGCCTTACCGTGACGAGGCACGAGCCCTGCTCGCCATTGCATCCGCAATCGCTCTCCTCCTGCGGACGCGGCCCCCTCGCCAAGTCCCCGACCGCAGAGCTCAGTTGGTTCCACGTGAAACATCTGTGGGGCGGGCGACCCTCAGGTCGCGGGCGTCGAACAGGGCGGCGCCGAACGGGCGCCGCAGCGTTCTGCCGCGCTGCAGCTGGATCGTAGT
>NZ_JBFBJT010000039.1:0-53543 GCF_040686175.1 Streptomyces sp. NPDC086077
GCCGGGCCTCCCGCGCCGGTGCGGGGGCCGCGCGCGGACTGAGCGGGCCCTGCCCGGGTATGTACCTGAATGGCCGCATGAACGACCTAGGGCCCCGTTGACAGGAGCCCACTCAAGTTTTGTGCTGGACTTCAAGGGCGCCCTGGCGGAAGGGGACAGCGATGGCACGCGCGGTCGGAATCGATCTCGGGACCACGAACTCGGTGGTGGCCGTCCTGGAGGGCGGCGACCCCACGGTCGTCGCCAACGCGGAGGGGGCCAGGACCACACCGTCGGTCGTGGCCTTCGCCAAGAACGGCGAGGTACTCGTCGGCGAGGTCGCCAAACGGCAGGCCGTGACCAACGTCGAGCGCACCGCGCGCTCCGTCAAGCGGTACATGGGGGACGCGAACTGGCGGTTCCCCGAGGAGGGCTCCGTCGACGGCACCCGCTATCGGGCCCAGGAGCTGTCGGCGCGGGTGCTGCAGAAGCTGAAGCGGGACGCCGAGGCGTATCTCGGCGAGGACGTCACGGACGCGGTGGTCACCGTGCCGGCGTACTTCGACGACGCCCAGCGGCAGGCGACCAAGGAAGCCGGGGAGATCGCGGGCCTGAAGGTGCTGCGGATCATCAACGAGCCCACCGCAGCCGCCCTCGCCTACGGCCTCGACCGGGGCGAGGAGCAGACCGTCCTCGTCTTCGACCTGGGCGGCGGCACCTTCGACGTCTCGCTCCTGGAGATCGGCGACGGCGTCATCGAGGTCAAGGCCACCAACGGCGACACCCACCTCGGCGGCGACGACTGGGACCAGCGGATCGTCGAGTACCTCGCCAAGCGCTTCAAGGGCCAGAACGGCATCGACCTCGGCAACGACAAGATGGCGCTCCAGCGGCTCCGCGAGGGCGCCGAGAAGGCCAAGATCGAGCTGTCCAGCTCCTCGGAGACGACGATCAACCTGCCGTACATCACCGCCTCCGCCGAAGGCCCGCTGCACCTGGACGAGAAGCTGACCCGCGCCCAGTTCCAGGAGCTCACCGCCGATCTCCTCGACCGCTGCAAGACCCCCTTCCACCAGGCGGTCAAGGACGCCGGCGTCAAGCTCGCCGCGATCGACCACGTCATCCTCGTCGGCGGCTCCACCCGGATGCCGGCCGTCACCGACCTGGTCAAGGAACTCACCGGCAAGGACCCGCACAAGGGTGTCAACCCGGACGAGGTGGTGGCTGTCGGCGCCGCCCTCCAGGCCGGTGTCATCCGCGGCGACGTCAAGGACGTGCTGCTCCTCGACGTCACCCCGCTGTCCCTGGGCATCGAGACCAAGGGCGGCATCATGACCAAGCTGATCGAGCGCAACACGACGATCCCGACCCGGCGTTCGGAGATCTTCACGACCGCCACCGACAACCAGCCGTCGGTCGGCATCCAGGTCTACCAGGGTGAACGCGAGATCGCCGCCTACAACAAGAAGCTCGGCACGTTCGACCTCACCGGCCTGCCGCCCGCCCCGCGCGGCGTCCCGCAGATCGAGGTCGCCTTCGACATCGACGCCAACGGCATCATGCACGTCTCGGCCAAGGACCTGGCGACCGGCCGTGAGCAGAAGATGACCGTCACCGGTGGCTCGGCGCTGCCCAAGGACGACATCGACCGCATGATGCGGGAGGCCGAACAGTACGCCGAGGAGGACCGCAGGCGCCGGGAGGCCGCCGAGACCCGCAACCAGGCAGAGCAACTCGTCTACCAGACGGAGAAGTTCCTCCGCGAGAACGAGGAGCGCGTCCCGGCCGACACCCGGTCGGAGGTCGAGTCGGCGATCACGGAACTGAAGCAGACGCTGGAGCGCGACGCGGACACCGGCGAACTGCGCACCGGCGTCGAGAAGCTCGCCGGCGTCAGCCAGAAGATGGGCCAGGCCATGTACGCGCAGGCCCAGCAGACGCCCGCCGAGGGCGCCGCCGGAGGCGACGGGGAGCGTGCCGCCCCGCAGGACGAGGACGTGGTCGACGCGGAGATCGTCGACGACGAGAAGGACACCAAGGGCGGGGCGGCCTGACCGCCGGGCGGCGTCACGGAATCTCCCTCACCCGGTGCCGCCCGAGAGGTTCCGTGGTCTGTTTCCGCCAGGTGATCCCCCCGTATGTGCACGCAGGGGGGAGAGTTTGTGCGCACCCTGGAGACTGTTAGCCTGCGGCGTATTTCCCGTCGCGCAGATCCATGGACAGTCGGCATTGCCCCTGGGAGGGGAACGAGGGTGCGCATGACCAGCAACACGGGCGAGGTCACCGAGTCGGTGCCGGGCGACCAGGAGCTCGGGCGGCTCCTGGCGGGCCTGACAGCGGTGCGGGACGGTGACTTCGGCACGCGGCTGCCCGAGGACGCAGACGGCCTCATGGGCGACATCGCCACGGTGTTCAACGGCATGGTGGACCAGCTGTCCGTGTTCACGTCCGAGGTCACCCGCGTCGCCCGCGAAGTGGGCACCGAGGGGACGCTGGGGGGCCAGGCGGAGGTGCCGGGGGTCTCCGGCACCTGGGCCGACCTGACCGACTCGGTCAACGCCATGGCCGGCAACCTCACCACCCAGGTCCGCGACATCGCCCAGGTGGCCACGGCGGTGGCCAAGGGCGACCTCTCGCAGAAGATCGACGTCCCCGCGCGGGGCGAGATCCTGGAGCTGAAGAACACCATCAACACGATGGTCGACCAGCTCTCGGCCTTCGCCGACGAGGTCACCCGGGTCGCCCGCGAGGTGGGCACCGAGGGGCGCCTCGGCGGCCAGGCGGACGTCAAGGGCGTCAAGGGCACCTGGCGTGACCTCACCGACTCGGTGAACTTCATGGCGGGCAACCTGACCTCCCAGGTGCGCAACGTCGCCCAGGTCGCCACCGCGGTGGCCAAGGGCGACCTCTCGCAGAAGATCACCGTCGACGCGCGCGGGGAGATCCTGGAGCTGAAGAACACCATCAACACGATGGTCGACCAGCTCTCGGCCTTCGCCGACGAGGTCACCCGGGTCGCCCGCGAGGTGGGCACCGAGGGAAGCCTGGGCGGCCAGGCGCACGTGCGGGGCGTGTCGGGCACCTGGAAGGACCTGACCGACAACGTCAACGTGATGGCGTCGAAGCTGACGAGCCAGGTCCGCTCCATCGCCCAGGTCGCCACGGCGGTCGCGCGCGGCGACCTGTCCCAGAAGATCACCGTCGAGGCCAAGGGAGAGGTCGCGGCCCTCGCGGACGTCATCAACACGATGGTGGACACGCTGTCCGCGTTCGCCGACGAGGTCACGCGCGTCGCCCGGGAGGTCGGCACCGAGGGACGCCTCGGCGGCCAGGCACAGGTGCCGAACGTGGCGGGCACCTGGAAGGACCTCACCGACAACGTCAACTCGATGGCCAACAACCTCACCGGCCAGGTCCGCAACATCGCCCTGGTCACGACGGCGGTGGCCAGGGGCGACCTGTCGAAGAAGATCGACGTCGACGCGCGCGGGGAGATCCTGGAGCTGAAGACGACCATCAACACGATGGTCGACCAGCTCTCCGCGTTCGCCGACGAGGTCACGCGCGTCGCCCGGGAGGTCGGCACCGAGGGACGTCTCGGCGGCCAGGCCGAGGTGGAGGGCGTCTCCGGCACCTGGAAGCGGCTGACCGAGAACGTCAACGAGCTGGCCGGCAACCTGACCCGGCAGGTCCGCGCGATCGCCGAGGTGGCCAGCGCGGTCGCCGAGGGCGACCTGACCCGGTCGATCACCGTGGAGGCCTCCGGCGAGGTCGCCGAGCTCAAGGACAACATCAACTCCATGGTGTTGTCCCTGCGCGAGACGACCATGGCAAATCAGGAGCAGGACTGGCTCAAGACCAACCTGGCGCGGATCGCCGGCCTGATGCAGGGCCACCGCGACCTGCCCGTCGTCGCGGAACTGATCATGGACGAGCTGGTGCCGCTGGTCTCCGCCCAGTACGGCGCCTTCTACCTCGCCGAGGACCGCGCACCGGGCCCCGAACTGCGGCTCGTCGGCTCCTACGGCCGCCCCGAGGACGACACGCGGCCCGAGCGCATCCCCTTCGGCCGCTCCCTGGTCGGCCAGGCCGCGCGCAGCCGCCGCACGATCTCGGTCGACCAGCTGCCGCCGGACTACGTGACCATTTCCTCCGGGCTCGGCCGGACGGTGCCGACCGCTCTGCTCCTGCTGCCGATCCTCTTCGAGGACCAGGTCCTCGGCGTCATCGAGCTGGCGTCCGTCACGTCCTTCACCCCGATCCACCGGGACCTGCTGGAACAGCTCCGGGAAACCATCGGCGTCAACGTCAACACGATCGTGGCCAACGCCCGCACCGACGAGCTGCTCGGCGAGTCGCAGCGTCTGACGGCCGAACTCCAGGTCCGCTCGGCGGAGTTGCAGTCGCAGCAGGAGGAGCTGCAGCACTCCAACGCCGAACTGGAGGAGAAGGCCTCGCTGCTGGCGGCGCAGAACCGCGACATCGAGGCGAAGAACCTCCAGATCGAGCAGGCCCGGCAGGAACTGGAGGCGCGGGCGCAGCAGCTGGCGCTGGCCTCGAAGTACAAGTCGGAGTTCCTGGCGAACATGAGCCACGAACTGCGCACCCCGCTCAACAGCCTGCTCATCCTCGCCCAGTTGCTCGCCCAGAACCCCTCGCGCAACCTCACCCAGAAGCAGGTCGAGTACGCGGGCATCATCCACTCCGCGGGCTCCGACCTGCTCCAGCTGATCAACGACATCCTCGATCTGTCGAAGGTCGAGGCCGGGAAGATGGACGTGGCCCCGGAGCGGGTGTCGCTGCGCCAGCTCATCGAGTACGTCGAGGCCACCTTCCGGCCGATGACGACTCAGAAGGGCCTGGAGTTCACGGTGACCACCGCGCCGGGCGCGCCCGGCGACCTGCTGACCGACGACTCCCGCCTGCGTCAGGTGCTGCGCAACCTGCTGTCGAACGCGGTGAAGTTCACCGAGCAGGGCGGCGTCGAGCTGCTCATCCAGCCGGCCGCGGACGAGGAGGTGCCCCGGGGCGTCGTCAAGGGCGGCGCCGTCGTGGCCTTCCGCGTGAAGGACACCGGTATCGGGATCCAGGAGCAGCAACTGGAGTCCATCTTCGGCGCCTTCCAGCAGGCGGACGGCACCACCAGCCGCAAGTACGGCGGCACCGGCCTCGGCCTGTCCATCACCCGGGAGATCGCCCATCTGCTCGGCGGCGCCGTAACCGTGGACAGCACGCCCGGCCGGGGCAGCGTCTTCACGCTCTTCCTGCCGGTGGCCCGGCCCGACTTCGAAGCGCTGGCAGGCCGGTTCGCGCAGAAGCCGGCGGAACTGCCCGCGGCGCGGAGCACCGTCGACGCCCCCGAGCTCGCCCCGCGTCCCGGCCCGACCGGACGGGGCCCGCGCCGGCGCCGGCTGCTCGTCGTGGAGGAGCGGCCCCGGGGTCTGCTGACCCTCGTCGCCGAGAGCGTCGTCGCCGACGTGGCCCGGCACGGCGCGGACGAGGCGGTGCCGCGGCCCGACGTGGACCTGATCACCGCCGTCAGCGCCCAGGAGGCGGCCGGAGCTCTGGCCGCCGAACCGTGCCACTGCGTCGTCCTCGACCTGGACATGCCCGCCGGCGCGGCCACCCGTCTCCTGGAGGCGCTCCAGGGCGACTCGGCCGTCGCCGACGTGCCGGTGCTGGTGCACAGCAGCAACCGCCCCGACGTGGCGCGGGCGGAGGCCCTGCGCTCGCGCGCCGACGAGGGGACCCTGGAGTTCCTCTCCAGCCTGGACGAACTGCGCGAGCGCATCGCGCTGCACCTGTCCGCCGAGGAGCCCGGCGACGTCCTGACCCTGGTCAGGGCGGAGGAGCCGCAGAACCTCGCCTCGCACGCCGTCGACCGCTCCTTCGCCGGGCGCACCGTGCTCGTCGTCGACGACGACGCGCGCAACCTCTTCGCGCTCAGCGGCATCCTGGAGCTGCACGGATTCCGGGTGCTGCACGCGGAGGACGGCCGCAAGGGGATCGAGACGCTCCTCGACAACCCGGACGTCGCCCTGGTGCTGATGGACGTCATGATGCCGGAGATGGACGGATACACCGCCACGGCCGAGATCCGCAGGATGCCCCGGTACGCGGACCTGCCCATCATCGCGGTCACCGCCAAGGCGATGCCCGGGGACCGGGAGAAGTCCCTGGCGTCGGGGGCGAGCGACTACGTCACCAAGCCCGTCGACACCCATGACCTGATCACCTGCGTACGACGCTGGCTGGCCCCCTGAGCACGCCGCAGCCCGCCCCGCACCCCGCGCGGGCGGGCCAGGCCCGACCGTCCGCGCCCCAGGGGGCCTCCCGCCGAGGAGCATGCACATCGTGAGCACGCCCGACCAGCCTTCCGACCGGCCCGCCGCCCCGCCCCACCGAACGCCGGGCGCGCAACCGCGGTCCCGCACGGCCGCCTCCGGCGCGGGTGACTGCTCGACCTCCCCCGTCGGCCGGCTCGCCGCCACGGTCGAGCGGTTGCGGCGGGAGGTGCGGGCGGCGCAGGCCGAGGCCGAGGGGCGGGCCCTGGTCGAGCTCGCCAAGGGCATCCTGGTCGAGCGGCTCGGATGTGGCCCGGCGCAGGCCGCCCGGCAGCTCGCGGAGCTCACCGCGCAGGCCCGGGTCACCCCGCTGGAGTTCGCCGTCGAGGTCATCAACGAGGCCGCCAGCGACCGGATGTCGGAGGTCACGGACGCCTTCCTCGCGGCCGCCAACGGCACCGGCCCGATGGAGCGCGACGCGGCCGCCGTACGACTGCGCGCCGCCGAGAGCGGCGCGCTCGCCGCGTCCGACGCGCAGGCCGTCGCCGACTCGCTGCTGGAGCACGCGCTGCGCCCGCTGGGCGCGGTGGCCGTGGCCGTGTGGACCGCGGGGCCCGACGGCTCCCTGACCTTGGCGGGCAGCGCCGGTTTCTCCCCGGCCGAGGCCTCCCGATGGCGCTACGTGCCGCCGGACGTCGCCACGGTGGCGCGTCGCGGGCTCGTCGAACGCAGCGGCCAGTGGTTCACGTCGCTGGCCGGGACGGGGCTGCCGACGATCGGACGGCATCCGTACCCCGACGGCGGCCGGGCGGCCGTGCCCGCCGGCACCGGAGGGCGCATCCACGGCGTCCTGGAGATCGCCTGGCCGGGGCCTCTGGAGCCGCAGCCGCCGCAGGTCGTCCGCCAGGTCGAGGCCCTCGCGGAGCTGTGCGCCCACACCCTGGAGACGTACCCGCCACACCCCGACGCGGTCCAGGAGCCGCGGATCCTGCCGGACGCCGCGGAACTCAGCGACCTCGCCGACGGGCTGCACGACCCCGCCCTGGTCCTCGTGCCGCAGGTCGACGACTCCGGGCAGCTGGTCGACTTCCGCATCCAGCACGTCAACACCCGCTTCCTCGACCCGGCGGGCCGGCCTCGCGCGGTGGTGAGCGGCGCGCTGCTGCTGGAGGCGTACCCGATGACTGCCGGGGACAGCGAGCTGTTCCAGCGCATCGAGCGGGTCTACGCCACCGGCGAGCCGTTCCGGGCACGGCGGATGCAGCTGACCGCGCTGGTCGACCAGGTGCCCCTGTCGGCCGTGGCGGACATCAGCATCAGCCGGCACGCGGGCAGCGTACTGCTGATCTGGCGCATCGAGGACGAGACGGCACGGCTGGCGAGCCTGCTCCAGCACGCCCAGCGGCTCGGCCGTATCGGCGGCTTCGAGGAGAACCTGCTGACCGGGCAGATCACCTGGAACAGCCAGATGTTCGACCTGTACGGCCGAGCCACCACGACCCCGCCGGTACCGCTGGAGGACCTCCCCGCCCACGCCCACCCCGACGACGCGGTGGCCATCGGACGCTTCCTGCGCACGCTGCTGCACCACCGGCGGCCCGCCACCGCGGCCTTCCGCCTGCAGCGGCCCGACGGGGTCAACCGCCACATCCGGGTGGTCGCCGAGCCGGTCCTCGACACCGACGGCCGGCTGTTCGTCGTTCGCGGGGCCTGCCAGGACATCTCGGCCCAGCACTGGACGGAGGTGGCGCTCGCGGCCACCCGCGACCAGCTCGCCCACACCGAGCAGCAGGCCGCCGAACGCAACCGGCTCACGCTCCAGTTGCAGCACGCCATCATGCCCCCGGAGCAGGCCCCGCTGCAGATGCCCGGCCTGGAGGTCGCGGTGCGCTACCGCCCGGCGGAGACCGAGCAACTGGTGGGCGGCGACTGGTACGACGCCGTGGTGCTGCCCTCGCGGCGTGTGCTGCTGTGTGTGGGAGACGTCGCCGGTCACGGCATGGAGGCGGCGACGAGCATGGTCGTCCTGCGCAACGCGCTGCGCGGCCTGGCGGTCACCGGCGCCGGACCGGGACAGCTGCTGTCGTGGCTCAACATCGTCGCGCACCACCTCACCGGCTCGGTCACCGCGACCGCCGTGTGCGCCCTGTACGACCCCGAGCGGCGCACCCTGCGCTGGGCCAGGGCGGGTCATCTGCCGCCCGTGCTGGTACGCGACACGGAGGCCACGCCGCTGCCGCTGGTCAAGGGCATCCTGCTGGGTGCCGTGCCGGAGGCGGCGTACGAGGAGGCCGAGGTGCAGCTCGCGGCCGAGGACACGCTGCTGATGTACACCGACGGCCTCGTCGAACGCCGGGACCGCTCCGTGGAGGAGTCGCTGACCCATCTGCTGACGGCGGCCCGTGCTGCGCCGCGGACCCTGGACCAGCAACTCGACCGGCTGCTGACGTACAGCAGGTCGGACACGGACGACGACACCTGCCTGGTGGGCGTCCGGGTGGACTAGCCGGGGGCGCGGAAGTTCAGAGACCCCCGCGGCACTCCCGCAGGAGCTTCTTGGTGCGCTGCGCCGACGCGGCGTGCGCGCTCATGTGGTCCAGCACCTCCAGATGCGCGGAGACCTCGCCGCGGGAGTCGAGATACAGCGCGCCGCTCAGGTACTCGGTGAAGACCATGTCCGGCAGTTCCGGTTCGCCGAAGCGGAACAGCGAGAAGGGGGCGTACGTCCCCGGGTGCGGGCCACCGGCGAACTCGGCGATCTGGAGGGTGACCCGGTCGCTCTCGGCCGCCTCCAGCAGCCGGTCCAGCTGGCCGCCCATGACCTCAGGGCGGGTGCTCACCGGGCGGCGCAGCACCGTCTCGTCCATGACCACCCACAGGTGCGGGGGGTCGGGACGGCGCAGCAGTTCCTGCCGGGCCATGCGCAGCGAGACATGCCGTTCGATCGTCTCCTCGCCGCCGGACTGGCCGATCGTCCCGGCCTCCAGCACGGCACGGGCGTAGTCCTCGGTCTGGAGCAGTCCGGGCACGAAGTGCGGTTCGTAGGAGCGGATCAGCCGGGCGGCGCCCTCCAGGCTGACGAACAGGCTGAACCAGTCGGGCAGGACATCGCTGAACCGCTGCCACCAGCCGGGCCGGTTCGCCTCCTCGGCCAGCGTGACGAACGCCGTCACCTCGTCCTCGGGGATGCCGTAGGCCGGCAGCAGGATCTGGAGGTACGGAATCCGGAGCGCGACCTCGGCCGTCTCCATCCGCCGTACCGTCGCCGGGGCCACCCGCAGGACGCGAGCGGCCTCCTCGCGTCTGAGCCCGGCCGCCTCGCGCAACTCCTGCAGCCGTCTGCCGAGCACCACCTGGCCCACGGTGGGCGCGGCCCGCCGCTCACTCACGCCACGCCTCCCCTACGCGCCGAAAGCATGTGCGCAGTCTGTCATGTTCCGCTTACGGCCACACGGGCGCGGCGGTGCGGCATGGGCCACTCCGCCGGCCCCTCGGCATGACGTCCAGGGCGGTCTGCGGCTCGGTGGTGCGGGCGAGAGCGGCGAGCTGAATTGCGGACATGGCGGATCACCCTCCGTCGAGGTCGAGTTGGGCGGAGACCCGGGGGCCGGGCCGGAGTGCGCCGGTCCGGCCCCCGGTACGACCACGATGCCCCGCGCGGACGAACGGGGTCGATTACCCCGGCTCCGGGCCGCTCGGGCGGCTCCTCGGCGTGGACTCCGGGTTGCTGGTGGTGCTCGGCGCGGTGCTGGTGGCGTACGCGGGCGGCGTCGCGCTGCTCGCCTCCCGGCCGCGTCCGGCGGCACTGCCCGTGCGGGCGGTGATCGAGACCAATCTCGCGTGGGCGGTGCTCAGTCCCCTCGCCCTGGCCCTGTGGCTCACGCCGAGCACGGCGGGCGCGGTGTGGGGCGTGTCCCAGGCCCTCGTGGTGGCCGGGTTCGCGGCGCTGCAGCATGCCGCGCTGAGGGCGTGTCAGGGAAGCAGTGAGTGAAGGTACTTGACCGTCGCCGGGTCGGCCGGGAGCAGCGTCTCGATGGCCAGCTCGGCGACCGTCACGTCCATGGGCGTGTTGAACGTGGAGATGGACGAGACGAACGACAGGATCCGGCCCTGGTGCTCGATCTGCATCGGCAGCGCGAAGTAGGGCACGGGCTCAGCCGGTTCCGCTCCGGGCGCCGCCGCGGGGGCCGGGTACGCGGTCACCTCCTCGTACAGCTCGCGCAGCGCCGCCGAGCGGTGGAGCGCGATCTGCCGCTCCATCTGGGCGAGCAGATGCCCGCGCCACTCGGGGAAGTTGCGGATGCGCGGTGCCAGGCCCCGCGGGTGCAGCGTCAGCCGCATCGCGTTCGGCGGCAGGGCGAGCAGGGACTCCGGCAGGCCCTCCAGCAGCATGGTGACGCCCCGGTTGGCGGCCAGCACGTTGTACGTCGCGTCCACCACCAGCGCCGGGTAGGGCTCGTAGCCCTGGATCAGCCGTTCCACGCCCTCGCGCACGGCGTCCAGCGCCGGGTCGTCCAGGGGCGTCTCCGGATAGCGCGGGGCGTAACCGGCCGCCAGCAACAGCGCGTTGCGCTCCCGCACGGGCACGTCCAGGTGTTCCGCCAGCTTCAGCACCATCTCCTCGCTGGGGCGGGAGCGGCCTGTCTCGACGAAGCTGATGTGCCGCGCCGAGGAGCCCGCGCGCAGCGCCAGCTCCAGCTGGCTGACCCGCCGCCGCTCCCGCCAGGCCCGCAGCAGCGGGCCGACGCCCTGGCCGGCGGGGACGACTGCGGGCGTGCCGGGCGCGGACGGGAGGAGGGTCATACGTACGACGGTAGTCGAGGAGGCGCCGCGGCGCGCCCCTGGCCGGGTGCGTCCGGTCCCGCCCGTCGCCGCTCAGGGGCGCCGGGTTGACCAGGCCCGCAGCCGCCCGGCTGTGGCACGCTGAAGAGGTACGCGACGTCCACGGAGGGAGTCCGCTCATGCCCGTCGAAGCGCTGTCGCGGAAGGAGATCGAGGACCGGCTGGAGCAACTGCCCGGCTGGTCGCTCGACGGCGACCGGCTCACCCGCTCCTACCGGCTGGCCTCGCACTTCGCCGCGACGGCCCTGGTCGTGCACATCGCCCAGGTCCAGGAGGAGCTCGACCACCACTCCGATCTGACCCTCGGCTACCACACCGTCGCCCTCACCGTGACCACGCACAGCGCCGGAGGCAAGGTCACCGCGCTGGACTTCGGGCTCGCCGAGCGGGTGGAGGCCCTCGCCCCGGCGCACGGCGCCGGCTGAGCGCACGGTGCTGGACTACACCGAGGAGGCCGCGTGCTACGACGTCTCCCGCGGCGGCGAGCCCAGGGCGGCCGCCGCCGCGGAGGGCGTACTGAGCCTCCTGCCGCGGGGAACGCGCAGCCTGCTGGACGTGGCATGCGGTACCGGCATCGTGACCCGGCGGCTCGCGACGGTCCGGGCCGGGCTGCGGGTGACGGGCGCCGACCTGACGTACGCCATGGCCCGGCACGCCGCCGACCGCCTGCCCGGCGCCGTGGTCCTCGCCGACTGTCGCCGACTGCCCTTTCGGGACGGGGAGTTCGACGCCGTCACCAGCGTGTGGCTGCTGCACCTGCTGCGACGGCCCGAGCACGTCCGGACCGCCGTCGCCGAGTGCGCCCGGGTGCTGCGCCCTGGCGGCGTGTATGTCACGACGGTCGACAAGGCGGCCGCCCACAACGTGGGCAGTGACATCGATGCCGTTCTCGCCGCGCGCCCCCGCAGCCCCTTCCTCGACACGTCACGCGCCGTCGAGGCGTACGCCGCCGAGCACGGTCTGCTGCCCGCCGGGCTGACCCGCTTCCCTGGCCGGGGACAGGGCCGCAGCCCCCGCCGCACCATCGCCGACCTGCGCCGTGGCTGGTTCGTCACGCTCCCGCCCGGCCACCCCCTCGCCGACGACTTCGCCGCCCGCCTCGCCGCGCTGCCCGACCAGGACCGCCCCCGCCCGGATCCGTGGTTCACCCTCCGCGCGTTCCGGAAGGCCGGCTGAGCGGCCGGAGCTCAGCGCCGCGCGCCGGGATCTACACGCCGTGACTCGCCGGCTCGCCGATGCCCTCCGACCACTCGATGCCGAGGGACTCGGTGAGTGCGCGGACGGCCTCCTCGGTGCGGCCGTACGCGGTGAGTGCGAGGTCGTGCATGCCGGTGTCGTGGCGGACGATGACGTCCGGGCCGCCGAAGTACTCGCTCCGGGCGCCCAGTTCACGCCACGGCAGCAGGCCCAGCGGGCTCAGGTGCGCCCGCAGTCGCGTCACCGTCTCCGGGGCGATCTCGCTCTCCCCGGCGGTCCATCCGAAGTGCTCGGGCAGCCGGTTGACGGCCAGCTGGAGGAAGAACTCCGAGACCGAGTGGCTCTGCAGCATCCACCCTTCCTTGCCGTCGTCGTCCTCGGCGGCGACCAGCACCGGCGGGTCGGCGAGGGCGCTGCGGGCCGCCGGATAGCCCCACTCGTTGCCGTACTGGTACTCCGCCATGAACACACAGACCCGCAGGTCCTCCTCCGGCCCGACGAAGGGGTTGTCCGGCGGCAGCGCGCCGCAGACGCCGTGGCCGGCGGGATCGGGGCGGATCGTCGGCGGCCACTCCAGGTGGGTCCAGTACAGGCGCGGCTGGTCGGCGAAGGAGTTGAAGGGCAGGTCCCACCACTCGGCCAGCGCGGCCGGTATCGCGAGCGTGGGGTCGACGGGCCCGGAGGTCTCGTCCGCGTCGTCCGTCCGCACCCGTTCCCGGTCGCCGCTGGGCTCGTACCCCCACTCCTCCTGGAAGGAGCGCAGCAACTCCCAGCGGGCGGCGGTGTCCGCACCGCGCGCGTGCGCCAGGCGCTCGGGGAAACGTGCGTAATCGATCTCTGTCACGCGGCGATCCTACGGAGGCCGCGCACCGCCGGCACAGGCCTTCGCCCGGTCCACCCACCCCGCGGTGTTCCGCGCACGGGGGCGCCCTTCTCGGCCCTCTCGTTTGCCGCTTCGGCAACGCATCTTGCCCTTCGTCCGGGCGCCGTCGCACGCTGGCGGCATCCGGAGGAGAGGCTGACCCCATGGCGCACGACCACCACACCGACCACCAGCACGAGCACCCGCGCGGTCACCACCACGACCACGCCGAGGTCGACTGGACCGAGATGGCCCCGCTGCTGGAGGAGGGCGCGGAACTGTTCGCACCCCTGTACGAGCGGGCTCTCGCCTGGCTGTCCCGACAGCAGACCGACCCCGGCCTGGTGGTCGACGTGGGCAGCGGTCCCGGAGTCGTCTCCTGCCAGCTCGCCGAGACCTTCCCGGGAGCCCGGATCGTCGCCGTCGACGGCTCCGGGCCGCTGCTCGCCCGGGCCCGCGACCGCGCCGCACGCCTCGGCGTCGCCGACCGGTTCGGGACCCTGGCCGGTGAGCTGCCGGGCGTACTCGACGAGCTGGACTACCCAGCCGACCTGCTGTGGGCCAGCCGCAGCCTGCACCACCTCGGCGACCAGCGGGCAGCCCTCGCCGCCTTCGCGGGGCGGCTGGCACCCGGCGGCACCCTGGCGATCGTGGAGGGCGGCCTGCCGACGCGGTTCCTGCCGCGCGACATCGGGATCGGCCGGCCGGGGCTCCAGGCCCGCCTGAACGCGCTCGAGGAGGAGTGGTTCAACGAGATGCGCGCGTCGCTGACCGGCACGGTCGAGGAGACGGAGGACTGGCCGGCGCTGCTGACCGCCGCCGGCCTGACCCACGCCCGCAGCCGCAGCTTCCTGCTCGACCTGCCCGCACCGGCTCCCGAGCGGGCCCGCGCGTATGTCGCCGCCACCCTCGCCCGAACCCGGGAGGCGGTCGCCGA
This sequence comes from Streptomyces sp. NPDC086077, assembly GCF_040686175.1. Taxonomy (NCBI): domain Bacteria; kingdom Bacillati; phylum Actinomycetota; class Actinomycetes; order Kitasatosporales; family Streptomycetaceae; genus Streptomyces; species Streptomyces sp. NPDC086077. The sequence goes on from NZ_JBFBJT010000039.1 coordinate 14,102, forward strand.
GCGCCTCGACGCCACCGACCTCGCCACCCTCGACCGACTCGTCGACCCCGACGACAAGGCGAGCGTCCACCACCGTCCGGACTTCTTCCTGCTGACGGCGCAGACGGTGCATTCGGCGAGCAGGCCTCTCTAGCGCCTTCGGCCCCCGACCCGCCGGTGGTGCCCCACCAGGACGTCCGCGACACGGGAAGCGCCCCGGGACCGCCGAGGTTCCCGGGGCGCTTCGCGTGCGGCCCTCGAAAGGTGGCCGCGAGGGTCAGCCCACGTCGAACGTGGCGGGGTCCGGGCCCAGCCGGCGGTCCTCGTTCAGCGCGCTGATCGCCGCCAGGTCCTCGGTGTCCAGGCTGAAGTCGAAGACGTCGATGTTCTCCGCGATCCGGGAGGGCGTCACGGACTTAGGGATCACCACGTTGCCCAGCTGGAGGTGCCAGCGCAGCACGACCTGGGCGGGCGTGCGGTTGTGCTTCTGGGCGATGGCCACGATCGCCGGGACCTCCAGCAGGCCCCTGCCCGAGCCCAGCGGGGACCAGGCCTCGGTGGCGATGCCCTGTTCCGCGTGGAACTCCCGGGCGGCGTGCTGCTGGAGATGCGGGTGCAGCTCGATCTGGTTGACGGCCGGGACGACCGACGTCTCGCCGATCAGCCGCTCGAGGTGCTCCGGCAGGAAGTTGGAGACGCCGATGGCCTTGATCCGGCCGTCGGAGTGCAGCTTCTCGAACGCCTTGTACGTGTCGACGAACAGGCCCTTCGCCGGGAGGGGCCAGTGGATCAGGTACAGATCCACGTAGTCCAGGCCGAGCTTGTCGAGGGAGACGTCGAAGGCGCGCAGGGTGGAGTCGTACCCCTGGTCGCCGTTCCAGAGCTTGGTGGTGACGAAAAGCTCTTCGCGAGGGAGGCCGGAGGCGCCGAGGGCCTTGCCGGTGCCCTCTTCGTTGCCGTAGATCGCCGCTGTGTCGATGCTGCGGTACCCGGCCTCCAGCGCCGTGGCGACCGCGCGCTCCGCCTCGTCGTCCGGCACCTGCCAGACGCCGAAGCCCAGCTGGGGCATCTCGACGCCGTTGTTGAGGATGATCGGGGGGACCTTGCTGCTCACGAGCTCTGATCCTTCGGTTGTCGTCAGGTGGAACTCATATCGTCAACGATCACGGGCCCGGATGCATTCCTGACGCGGAAATGACCGGAAGCCGCCTCACGTGCCGTACAGGGCCTCGACCTCCTTGGCGTACGCCCTCTCGATCGCCCTGCGCTTCAGCTTCAGCGACGGTGTGAGCAGGCCGTGCTCCTCGGTGAAGGGCTGCGCCAGGATCCGGAAGGTGCGGATCGACTCCGCCTGCGAGACGAGCGTGTTCGCGGCGACCACGGCCCGGCGCACCTCCATCTCCAGATCCGGGTCGCGCACCAGCTCGGCCGGGGTGAGCCGGGGCTTGCTGCGCATCTGGAGCCAGTGCTCGACGGCCTCCTGGTCCAGCGTGACCAGGGCGGCGACGAAGGGGCGGTCGTTGCCCACGAGGATGCACTGGGCGACCAGGGGGTGGTCCCGGACACGTTCCTCCAGCAGGCCCGGCGCCACGCTCTTGCCGCCGGACGTCACGAGGATCTCCTTCTTGCGGCCGGTGATCGTGAGGAAGCCGTCCTCGTCGAGGGAGCCTAGATCGCCGGTGGCCAGCCAGCCGTCGTGCAGGGTCTCGTCGGTGGCCTTGGGATTGTTGAGGTAGCCCTGGAACAGCGTGGGGCCGCGCAGCCAGACCTCGCCGTCGTCCGCGATGTGCACGGTGACACCCGGGACGGGTTGCCCGACCGTGCCGTAGCGGGTGCGCTCGGGCGGGTTGGCGGTGGCGGCCGCCGTGGACTCCGTCAGGCCGTACCCCTCGTAGATCTGCACGCCCGCGCCCGCGAAGAACAGGCCGAGCCGCCGGTCCATCGCCGAGCCACCGGACATGGCGTGCCGCACCCGGCCGCCCATCGCCTCGCGCACCTTGGCGTAGACGAGCTTGTCGAACAGCTGGTGCTGCATGCGCAGCCCCGCCGACGGGCCGGGCCCGATGCCCCACGCCTTGGCCTCGATTGCGTCCGCGTAGCGCACGGCGACGTCCACGGCCTTCCCGAAGGGCCCCGCCTTGCCCTCCCGCTCGGCCTTGCGGCGGGCGGCGTTGAAGACCTTCTCGAAGATGTACGGCACGGCCAGGATGAACGTCGGGCGGAAGGCGGCCAGGTCGGGCAGCAGGGCGGCCGCGTTGAGCTGCGGCTGGTGGCCGAAACGGACCCTGCCGCGGATCGCCGCCACCTCCACCATTCGGCCGAACACGTGCGCGAGCGGCAGGAAGAGAAGGGTGGCCGCCTCGTCGCCGCGCCTGGAGTGGAACACCGGCTCCCAGCGCTCGATGACGGTGTCCGCCTCGTACATGAAGTTGCCGTGCGAGATGACACACCCCTTGGGGCGGCCCGTGGTGCCGGAGGTGTAGATGATGGTGGCGACCGAGTCCGGGGTGACCGCCTTGCGGTGCCGGTGCACCACCTCGTCGTCCAGGTGGGCGCCCGCGTCGTACAGCTCGTGGACCGCGCCCGCGTCGAGCTGCCACAGCCGGCGCAGCCTCGGCAGCCGGTCGATGACGGTGGCGATGGTCATCGCGTGGTCCTCGTGCTCCACGATCGCGGCCGTCACCTCCGCGTCGTACAGCATCCAATAGCACTGCTCGGCCGACGACGTCGGGTAGAGCGGCACCACCTGGGCCCCGATCGTCCACAGCGCGAAGTCGAACAGCGTCCACTCGTAGCGGGTGCGGGACATGATGGCGACCCGGTCGCCGAACCGTATGCCCTCGGTGAGCAGGCCCTTGGCGAGGGCCAGCACCTCGTCGCGGAACTCGGCGGACGTGACGTCCCGCCATCGCCCGGCGTCGTCCTTGCGGCCGAGCGCGATGTGCGGTGGATCGTCCTGGGCGTGCTGGAAGACGACGTCGGCCAGGCCGCCCACCGGGGGCGCCAGCTCCAACGGAGGATTGGTGAACTCGCGCAAACCCGTTCCCCGCTCTCTGTGACGGCTCCCTGTGACGCCCGCACAGGCGGTGAAAGCTACCCCACGGCCCGTCCGGAAGGGAGGGGTGCGAAGGCGGAGGGGCGCTCGGTTACGTGCTGGTCAGCAGGGGACAATGCGCGCAGATGAGGACGGGTCGGACGGATTCCTGACGGTGGAGTAAGTTTCGGCGGCGTAATCTCCACGGAATCTGTACGACCCACTCACCGTGCCGGGCGTCAGCGGCGGTGCAGCCGCTCGCCCGCTGCCAGGACCGCCGCCGCCAAGGCGTCCGCCGGGTCCTGGGAGGCGGTGCGGCGGCGGCCGTGGACCAGCACGAAGTCGACCTGGCCGAGTTCGGGCAGGCCGAAACGGTCCGGGACGCGGACCAGGCCTGGCGGGACGAAGCCCCGGGAGTGGGCCATCACGCCGAGACCCGCTCGGGCGGCGGCGATGAGCCCGTTGAGGCTGCCGCTGGTGCAGGCGACGCGCCACGCGCGGCCCTGGCGCTGCAAGGACTCCAGGGCGAGGGCGCGGGTGATACCCGGCGGAGGATAGACGATCAGCGGGACCGGCCGGTCCGGGTCGAGACGCAGGCGTTCCGCGCCGATCCACACCAGACGGTCGCGCCACACCAGCTCACCGCGCGGGTCCTCGGGCCGCCGTTTGGCCAGGACCAGGTCCAGCTTCCCGGCCGCGAGCTGCTCGTGCAGGGTGCCGGAGAGCTCCACGGTCAGCTCCAGGTCGACCTCGGGGTGGTCGTGCCGGAAGCCCTCCAGGATCTCCGGGAGCCGGGTGAGCACGAAGTCCTCCGAGGCCCCGAAGCGCAGCCTGCCGCGCAGCCGGGTACCCGTGAAGAACGCCGTGGCCTGCTCGTGCACCTCCAGGATCCGGCGCGCGAAACCGAGCATGGCCTCGCCGTCCTCCGTCAGCTCCACGGAGTGCGTGTCCCGGCTGAACAGCTGGCGTCCGGTGGCGTCCTCCAGCCGCCGTACGTGCTGGCTGACCGTGGACTGGCGCAACCCGAGCCGCCGCCCGGCCTGGGTGAAGCTCAGCGTCTGGGAGACGGCCAGGAACGTGCGCAGGTGGGAGGGGTCGTACACGGGACCAGGGTAGCGGGGTCATTGAGATTCGTGATGACAGTCAGAGTGGTATGCCGGATTCACGATCGGCAGGTGAGGGAGCAGGATGGAGCGGGGACCCGTGACCCCGTACAGGCCCTGAGACAAGAAGTTAAGTGGAGCACCGTGAAACGCCTGCGTTGGCCGTCCTGGATGCCGATCGACCCGTACATCCTGCTGTTGCTCGGGACGGTGGGCCTCGCGGCACTCCTCCCGGCCCGGGGTACGGCCGCCGACGTGTCCTCCGGCGCCTCCACCGCGGCGATCGCCTTCCTCTTCTTCCTCTACGGCGCCCGCCTGTCCACCCGCGAGGCACTGGACGGGCTGAAGCACTGGCGGCTCCACGTCACCGTCCTGGCCTGCACCTTCGTCGTCTTCCCGCTGCTCGGGCTGGCCGCGCGCGGTCTGGTCCCGGTGTTGCTGACCCACTCCCTGTGGACCGGCCTGCTCTTCCTCACCCTGGTCCCGTCGACCATCCAGTCGTCGATCGCGTTCACCTCGATCGCCCGCGGAAACGTGCCCGCCGCGATCTGCGCCGGCTCCTTCTCCTCGCTCGCGGGCATCGTGATCACCCCGCTGCTCGCGGCGTCGCTGCTGGGCGGCGGAACGGGCGGGTTCCAGGCCGACGCGATCATCAAGATCGTGCTGCAGCTGCTGGTGCCGTTCCTTGCCGGGCAGCTGCTGCGGCCCTGGATCGGCGACTTCGTCGCCCGCCACAAGAAGGGCCTCGGCTACGTCGACCGCGGCTCGATCCTGCTCGTCGTGTACACGGCGTTCAGTGAGGGCATGGTCCACGGCGTCTGGCACCAGGTCAGCCCCGCCCGGCTGGCCGGGCTGCTCGGTGTGGAGGCGGTGCTTCTCGCCGTGATGCTCGCCCTGACCTGGTACGGCTCCAAGGCCCTCGGCTTCAGCCGGGCGGATCGCATCGCCATCCAGTTCGCCGGCTCGAAGAAGTCGCTGGCGTCCGGGCTGCCCATGGCGAGCGTGCTGTTCGGCGCGCAGGCCGCGCTGGCCGTGCTGCCGCTGATGCTCTTCCACCAGATGCAGCTGATGGTGTGCGCGGTGATCGCCAAGCGCCGCTCCCACGACCCGCGCGAGGAACTCACTGTGCCGGCTTCAGCCTCAGCGTCACGAACCGTGGTCGGTACAGGGTCACGTTCCCGCTGATCGCCGCCGCCGCGCCTGCCGTCTCCAGCCAGTTGACGTCGTAGCTGAGGACCAGACGCCCGTCGCCGCCGATGTCGGGATGCGCCTGCGGGTTGTACGCGGCGACCCCGCCGGACGGCAGCGGCGGGCTGAAGCCGCGCGTCGGCCCGTGCCAGGGCCCGGTGGGGGAGCAGGCCCAGTACGCCGTGACCGTGCCGAGGCCGGCCGCCCCCGCCGCCATGGTGAACAGCACGTAGGCGTCCCCGTCCCGCACCACCGAGAACGCGCTGCCCACCCCGGTGCGCCGCCCGTCGCCGAGGACCGGGGCCGGGCGGGTCCCGGTGACCCACTCGGAGCCGTTCCAGTACTCCCAGGCGGCCGGGTCCGCGAGCCCGCCGTCCGGCACCCGCGCCACGTACGCCGACGAGACGGGGCGGGACACGGCCTGCCCGTCGTCGCCGCCGAAGACGTAGCTCCAGCCGTCCCGCGCCACCAGCGTCGTGCCGAACAGCACCCGCCGGGACGGATCCGGCACCGCCTGCTGGTCGAAGACCTTGGTGATGGACTCGACCCGCAGCCCGGGCAGGGAGAGCGTGGCGACCTCGGTGGCGAGCGGCACCCCGTAGATCCACGGAGCCTGGCCGGCCGCCCGCGTCCACAGCAGCACCCGCACGACCCGCTCCGCCCCGCCGGGGGAGCGCGGCTCGACCCGGGCGGCGACGGGCCAGCGCCACTGCCCGCCTGCCGGTTCGGGAAAGAGCGGCGCGGGGAGCGTCGTGCGCAGCCGGCCCCCGGACATCACCACCGCCGAGTTGCGCACCATCGGCGTAGTGGTGTCGCGCCAGGCGTACGACTCGCCGGACGGATTGGGCGGGGGGTGCACGGGACCGAGGAAGGTGTCGGAGAACAGCCACAGCACCCGGCCGTCCGGCAGCCGCAGCGAATGGGTGCCGTCACCGCCGGTCCAGTCGTCGGTGCGGCCGGCGTCGTCGCCGTACCGGGCGAACTCGCCGGTGAGCGTGTCGGCGGCCGACCAGGAGGCGACCGTACGGCCCGTGCACGCGCCGCCGCCCTCCCGGTCGCCGTCCGGGAGGGCCGTGAGCAGCACGGCCGCGAGAACCAGGACCAGCAGCACCGCGGCCCAGGTTCCCGTGCGCTGTCGTGCTCGTCGTTCGTCGGGCACGCTCCGCGACGTTAGCGTGCGGCGGTCACCTGGTCCATGGGGAGCCACAGGATGTTGCCGAAGAAGGGGCCGGTGTGGGTGCGGCGGAGCCGGTCGATCTCCTCGTCGGACAGGTCCGTGTCCCAGACGCGGACCTCGTCCAGCGCGCCCGTGAAGAAGGCCCGGCTGTCCATGCGCTGGCCGATGTGCACCCCGAAGGGCGAGTTGCGGCTCACCGAGCCGGGCACGTCCTCTGTGCTGATCGCGGTGCCGTCGATGAACAGGGTCAGCTGCCCGCCGCCGCGGCGCAGCGCGAGGTGGTGCCAGTTGCCGTCGTTGTAGGCGCCGGCCGTCGCGACGGCGGCCGTGCCGACGGTACGGACGCCCTCCCGGGTGGTGATGAGGCCGCGCACCCGCTTGCTCTCCGGCTCGGCGCGCAGCCAGACCTGGGGCTGGCTGGTACCCACCCCGCCCATCCACAGCAGCGGCTGCTCACCGGTGGTGGCCGTGTAGCGGAACCACAGGGAGGCGGTGAAGTCGCCGTCGCCGAGCGGGAGTTCCTCGCGGTAGGGGAGCCGCACGGCGTCGTCGGTGCCGTCGAAGGCGAGGGCGTTGTTCAGCACGCCGGTGGTGGTCGAGGCGCCGCCGAGGACGCTCGCCTCGGGGGCGAGCAGGGCGCGGTCGGTGGTGGTCGGATCGGCGCCGCGGCGGGGCGTGAGCCACTCCTCGTTGAAGCGGGCGAAGCGGATCTCGTCGCGGGCGTCGACCGTGCCGGCCTCGTACATCAGGCCGACGGTGGTGCCGGAGATGTGCACCAGGTCGGAGTAGCCGGCCCAGTCGCGGGAGACGACCGTGCCGCGGTCCACGCTGTCCCAGGTCTCGCCGTCGTCGTAGGAGGAGCGGATCATCATCGTCCGGCGGCGGTCGGGGTCGCCCGGGCAGGCCAGCAGGAGGCGGTCGCCGAGGCGCAGGGTGGCGCCCTGGACCTGGGGGGCGTAGAGGTCGGGGACGGACTCGAAGGGGCCCTTGAAGGTCTGGCCGCCGTCGTTGCTGATCGCCTGGGAGCGGTGGCCGAGTTCGGTGCCCTCCTGTTCCCGGGCGCTGACCAGGACGTTGCCGTCGGAGCGCTCGGTCATGGAGATCTCGGAGGGCTTCTGGCCGAAGGTGCCGTCGGCGGAGAGCGGCCAGGAGTCGGTGGCGCCGATCCGCCAGGTGGTGCCGCCGTCGTCGCTGAGGACGAGGGCGGCGTGGTTCGCGGTGACCCGGTTGCCGTCCCAGGTCTCGGTGTTGACGCCGAAGACCAGCCGGCCGGCGTGGGCGCCCTGGGTGAGCTGGATGCCGTGCACGGGGCCGGTGGCGTACCAGGAGTTCCAGTGCGAGGGCAGGATCTGCGGGCTGAGGTCGCGCGGGGTGGACCAGGTGGCGCCGTCGTCGTCGCTGTGCTGCAGATGGGGGACGCGGTCGCAGGGGATGTCGCAGTGCTCGCTGTCGGGACGGCCCGTGTTGTACGTCTCCGCGAGCAGGATCCGGCCGGTCTCCCGGTCGACGACCGGGGTCGGGTTGCCGTGCGTGTCACCGCCGCCGTCGTTGACGACCTGCAACGGGCCCCAGGTGCGGCCGCCGTCGGTGGAACGCTTCAGCACGATGTCGATGTCTGTCGCGTCCCCGCAGTTGAGGACCCGCCCCTCGGCGAAGGCGAGCAGGGTGCCCTTCGTGGTCTGGACGACCGCCGGAATCCGGAAGCACGCATAGCCCGGGTCCTGCGAGGCCTTGAAGAGGACCTGCTCGTCGAAGAGCGGTGCGGCCGAGGTGGGTTGGGCCTGGGCGGGGCCCGGGAGGGCGGCGGCAGCCGTCAGGACGGCGCCCGCGGTGAGGGTGACTCTCAGACGTGCGCGGAGTCGAGACGGCATGAATGGCCCTTCATTTGTCTGAACATCTGGACATCCCACGTCCAACCTATGCGCCACAGACGGTAGTTGGCGGCAGCGACACACCGCAAGAAGCGTGCCGGGGCAACAGGGGTGATGTTCAGGTGGCCTGACGGACCGTCAGGAGAGCGTGACGAACTCGCCGCGAGTGCGGCGCGACGGGTTTGCCGCGGGCGCGGCGCATCGAATCGAGCCTCCCGAGTTCGTTGGAGTTCCCAACGATAAATCAGGTCGTGGGGAAATCCAATGAATTCCGCACTAGGCTGGATTCATGGCCGAAGCACCACTCTCCGCGATCCGCTCGCTGCCCAGCTGGATTCTCGGCCGGGCCGCCGCTCGCGGGCGCGCCCTGGTGGGGGAGGCGCTGGCCGCCGAGGGCATGAAGATGTGGCACCACGTGGTGCTGGTCGCCGTGCGCGACCTCGGCCCGATCGCCCAGGCCGACCTCGGCCGGAGTGTCGGGCTCGACCCCAAGGACGTCGTCGGCGTCCTCAACGACCTGCAGTCGGCCGGCCACGTCGTGCGCGCGCCCGACCCGAAGGACCGGCGCAAGAACGCCGTCTCCGTCACCGCGGAGGGCGTCCGGCTGCTGCGACGCTGCGAGCAGGCCGCCTGCGAGGCGAACGAGGCCCTGCTGGCCCCGCTCACCGCGGCCGAACGCCATCAGTTCATGAGCCTGCTCGGCAGGATCTCCGGTACGGAGTGACGCCCGCCGGCGACTGAGGCGGGCTGAGGCGGGACCCCTGCGGCGCAGGGGGCGCTCCCCGCCGGTCGGGGCCCCGCCGCCGTGTCGCGGGGGACCGTCAGCCCTGGGCGGTCGCGGTCCGCAGAGCGATGCGGTCCTCGCCCGCGTACACGTTCATGGAGCTGCCCCGCAGAAAGCCCACCAGGGTCAGCCCGGTCTCCTGGGCCAGGTCCACCGCCAGCGACGAGGGCGCCGAGACCGCCGCCAGCACCGGGATGCCCGCCATCACGGCCTTCTGCGCCAGCTCGAAGGAGGCCCGGCCCGAAACCAGCAGGATGGTGCGGGACAGCGGCAGGTCTCCGCTCTGCAGGGCGCGGCCGACCAGCTTGTCGACCGCGTTGTGCCGGCCCACGTCCTCGCGCACGTCCAGCAGCCGGCCCTCCTCGTCGAACAGCGCCGCCGCGTGCAGACCCCCGGTCCGGTCGAAGACCCGCTGGACCGCGCGCAGCCGGTCGGGGAGGTCCGCGAGCAGCTCGGGCTCGACGCGGACCGGGGGAGTGTCGGCGATGGGCCAGCGGGCCGTGGTCCGTACCGCGTCCAGGCTGGCCTTGCCGCACAGCCCGCAGGACGAGGTCGTGTAGACGTTGCGTTCGAGCGTGATGTCCGGGATCACCACCCCGGGCGCCGTCTGCACGTCGACCACGTTGTACGTGTTCGAGCCGTCCACGGTGGCGCCCGCGCAGTACACGATGTTCCGCAACTCGTCCCGCTCGCCCAGCACACCCTCGCTCACGAGGAACCCGGCCGCGAGCGCGAAGTCGTCGCCGGGGGTGCGCATGGTGATCGCGAGCGGTTTGCCGTTCAGCCGGATCTCCAGCGGTTCCTCGGCGACGAGTGTGTCCGGACGGGTGGAGACCGCGCCGTCCCGGATGCGGATCACCTTGCGTCGTTCCGTGACTCGTCCCATGTCCTGATCAGCCCCGGTTCTGTACGTGCTGGTAGCCGAAACGGCCCTTGATGCAGAGGTTGCCGTGGGTCACCGGGTTGTCGTGCGGCGAGGTGACCTTGACGATCTCATTGTCCTGCACATGAAGCGTGAGGTTGCAGCCCACTCCGCAGTAGGCGCAGACCGTCGTCGTCTCCGTCTGCTGCGACTCGTCCCACGTACCCGCCGCGCGCATGTCGAACTCCGACTTGAACGACAGCGCTCCCGTAGGGCAGACCTCGATGCAGTTGCCGCAGTACACGCACGCCGAATCGGTGAGCGGGCCGTCGTGCTCGACCGCGATCCGGGCGTCGAAGCCGCGGCCCACGACGGAGATCGCGAAGGTGTTCTGCCACTGGTCGCCGCAGGCGTCGACGCACTTGTAGCAGAGGATGCACTTGTCGTAGTCACGGACGTAGAGGTCGTTGTCGATCCTCGGTTCCTCGTCCAGGCGGGCGGCCTGCGGGCCGAAGCGGTCCGGCTTCGCCTCGTACTCCTTCAGCCACCCCGCCACCTCGGGAGTGGTCGACAGGTCGACCGATGAAGCGAGGAGTTCGAGGACCACCTTGCGGCTGTGCCGGGCGCGCTCGGTGTCCGTGTGTACGGTCATGCCCGGTTCCGCCTTGCGCGAGCAGGCCGGGACGAGGGTCCGGGAGCCCTCGACCTCGACCATGCAGACCCGGCAGGCGTTCTTGGGCGTGAGCGTGTCACCCTGGCAGAGGGTCGGGATGTCCTTCCCGGCCGCCCGGCAGGCGTCCAGGACGGTCGAGCCCTCCGGGACCCGGGCCTCCTGCCCGTCGATGGTGAACTCGACCAGCCGGCGCGGCACACCCAGTGGTATCGCGGTCATTCGTACGCCCCCAGACGGTCGATGGCGGATTCCACGGCGTTCCAGGCGGTCTGTCCCAGACCGCAGATCGAGGCGTCCCGCATCGCGCGGCCCACCTCTCTGAGCAGGGCGATGTCGCCCGAGGCGGCGGCACCGGTGCGCTCCACGATCCGGTGCAGCGCCTCCTCCTGCCGCACGGTCCCGACCCGGCACGGCACGCACCGCCCGCACGACTCGTCGCGGAAGAACTCGGCGATGCGCAGCAGCAGCCGGGGCAGCGGGACCGTGTCGTCGAAGGCCATCACGACACCCGAGCCGAGGGTCGTGCCGGCCTCGCGGGTGCCTTCGAAGGTGAGCGGGATGTCCGTCTCGTCGGGCCGTACGAAGCCGCCGGCCGCGCCGCCGAGCAGGACCGCGCGCAGCCCGTCCCGCACGCCCGCCAGCTCCAGCAGCTCACCCAGCGTGGCGCCGAACGGCAGCTCGTAGATCCCGGGCCGCGCCACGCTCCCGGACACGCAGAAGAGCTTCGGGCCGGTCGAGGCCCGCGTGCCGATCGCCGCGTACGCCGGGGCGCCCATCGTCAGGATCGGCAGGACGTTGACCAGTGTCTCGACGTTGTTCTCCACGGTGGGCTTGCCGAACAGGCCCTTCTCCACGGGGAAGGGCGGTTTGGAGCGCGGCTCGCCCCGGTAGCCCTCGATGGAGTTGAACAGGGCCGTCTCCTCGCCGCAGATGTACGCGCCCGCGCCCCGCCGGATCTCGATGTCGAAGGCGTACCCCTGCCCCAGGACGTCGTCGCCCAGCAGGCCACGCGCGCGTGCCTGGGCGAGGGCGTGCTCCAGCCGCCGCAGGGCGCGGGGGTACTCGCCACGCAGGTAGAGGTAGCCGCGGTGCGCCCCGGTGGCGTACCCCGCGATGGTCATGGCCTCCACCAGCGCGTACGGGTCGCCCTCCATGAGCACCCGGTCCTTGAACGTGCCCGGCTCGGACTCGTCGGCGTTGCACACGACGTAGTGCGGATGGTCGGGCTGGGACGCCGTGGCCTGCCATTTGCGGCCGGTGGGGAAGGCGGCGCCGCCGCGCCCGACCAGGCCCGAGTCGGTGACCTCGCGGATCACCCCGGCGGGGCCGAGCTCGAAGGCGCGGCGCAGGGCGGTGTAGCCGCCGTGCGCCCGGTAGTCGTCGAGCGACGTGGGGTCCACGACGCCGATCCGCCGCAGCAGCACCAGATCCGGTGAGCCCGCCTGCGGCACGGCCAGCGCGGCCGGCGGCTCCTGCGGCGCCGAGTCGGGCGCGGTCGCGGCGAGCACGGCCGCGTCCACCGTCGCCGGTGCCGACACCGCCGTACGGACCGGGTCCCCCGCCCTGACGGCGAGCGCTGCCGGGGCGCGTTCGCACAGGCCCAGGCAGGGGGAGCGCTCGACGTGGACGCCGGGACCGAGACGGGCCTCGATCCCGGCGCACAGCTCCTGCGCTCCGGCGGCCGCGCAGGCGAGGTCCGTGCAGACGTGCAGCACGGTCGCCGGACGCGGCTTCACCGAGAACATCGCGTAGAAGGTGGCCACCCCGTACGCCTCCGCCGGCGGCACGGTCAGCCGCCGGCACAGGTAGTCCAGGGCGCCGTCGCTGATCCAGCCGATCCGGTCGTTGATCGCGTGCAGCCCCGGCAACAGCAGGTCGCGGCGGTCCCGGGCCTCCCGCCCGCCACGTGCCCACCTGAGGTCGGCATCGGAGCGGTCGGCACCCTCCCAGGAGGACTCGGGCGGGCCGAGGAGCGCGTCGACGGCCGCCCGCTCGTCGTCCGTCGGTTTGCTGTCGCCGAAGTGCAGGTCCACTTACGTCACCTCACGATGGTCGCGACGGGAAGCTTGTCGATCCGGATCGCCGACGCCTTGAACTCCGCCGTCCCCGCGATCGGGCAGTTCGCCTCGATCGTCAGCTGGTTGGTGTCCACCTCGTCGGGAAAGTGCATGGTCATGAAGGCGAGGCCGGGCCGCAGCGCCGGGTCGATCCACACCGGCGCGACCACGGCGCCACGCCGGGAGGACACCTGGACCTCCTCGCCCACGACGACCCCGTACCGCTCGGCGTCCTCCGGGCACAGCTCGACGTACTCGCCGCGCCGCAGCGGGGAGGCGAAACCGCCGCTCTGCACACCCGTGTTGTACGAGTCGAGCCGGCGGCCGGTGGTGAGCCGGATCGGGTACTGGTCGTCGGTGAGGTCGACGGGCGGGTCGTGCTGGACCAGCCCGAAGGGCGCGAGCCTGCCGCGCCCGGCCGGGTCCGGGTCCCACAACCGGCCGTGCAGATAACTGGGTTCGATGCCGTCGGTGCTCGGGCACGGCCACTGGATGCCCTGGTGCTCCGCCAGGCGGTCGTACGTCATCCCGTAGTGGTCCGGCGAGACCGAGCGCAGCTCGTTCCAGACGGCCTCGGCGTCGGCGTACTTCCAGTCGTGGCCCAGGCGCGCGGCCAGGTCGCAGAGGATGTCGATGTCCTCGCGGGCCTCGCCGGGCGGGGTCACGGCCCGGCGCACCCGCTGGACGCGGCGTTCGCTGTTGGTCGTCGTGCCGTCGGTCTCGGCCCAGCCCGCGGTCGCGGGCAGCACGACGTCCGCCAGCTCGGCGGTCTTCGTCAGGAAGATGTCCTGGACGACCAGGAAGTCCAGCGCCTGCAGCCGCCGTACCGCCTGTCCGCTGTCCGCCTCCGACTGCGCCGGGTTCTCGCCGATGCAGTAGACGGCCTTGAGGGTGCCCTCCTCCATCGCCTCGAACATCTCCGTGAGGTTCAGTCCGTAGTGCGGCTGGATGACGGTGTCCCAGGCGGACTCGAACTTCAGCCGGGTGTCGGCGTCGAGGATGTCCTGGAAGCCGGGCAGGCGGTTGGGGATCGCGCCCATGTCGCCGCCGCCCTGCACGTTGTTCTGGCCGCGCAGCGGCTGGAGCCCGGAGCCGTAGCGGCCGACGTGGCCGGTCAGCAGGGACAGGTTGATGAGCGCGCGGACGTTGTCGGTGCCGTTGTGGTGCTCGGTGATGCCGAGGGTCCAGCACAGCTGGGCGCGCTCGGCCCGGGCGTAGGCGTGCGCCAGCTCGCGGATCGCCTGCGCCGGTACGCCCGTCACCTTCTCGGCGAGCGAGAGCGTCCACGGCTCGACGAGTGCCTTGTACTCCTCGAAGCCGGTGGTAGCCCGCTCGATGAACGCCTCGTTGGCGAGCCCGGCGTGGATGATCTCGCGGCCGATCGCGTGCGCCATCGGGATGTCGGTGCCGACGTTCAGCCCGAGCCAGCTCTCCGCCCACTCGGCGGTGGAGGTACGGCGCGGATCGACGGCGTGCATGCGCGCCCCGTTGCGGATGCCCCGCAGGACGTGCTGGAAGAAGATCGGATGCGCGAAGCGGGCGTTGGAGCCCCACATCACGATGACGTCGGTGTGCTCGATCTCCTCGTACGACGACGTCCCCCCGCCCGAGCCGAAGGCGGCGGACAGGCCAGCGACGCTGGGGGCGTGGCAGGTGCGGTTGCAGGAGTCGACGTTGTTGGTGCCCATGACGACCCGGGCGAACTTCTGGGCGACGTAGTTCATCTCGTTCGTCGCGCGGGCGCAGGAGAACATGCCGAACGCGCCCTGTGCCGCCCGCAGTCCGCGTGCGGCACGGTCGAGGGCCTCGTCCCAGGTGGCCGGGCGGAAGGGGGCCTCGCGCGAGTCCCTGACGAGGGGGTGCGTGAGCCGGGTGTAGGTCTTCGGGGACTGGCGTTTCCTCATGCGGCGCTCCTCAGCGCGAGCAGGTCCGAGATGGCGTGCACCGTGCGCAGGGTCGGCACGTCGACGCCGGTGATCTCCGCCAGCTCGACGACCGCGGCGAGCAGCACGTCGAGTTCGAGCGGTTTGCCGCGCTCCAGGTCCTGGAGCGTGGAGGTGCGGTGGTCGCCCACCTTCTCGGCGCCCGCGAGGCGGCGTTCGATGGAGACGCCGACCTCGCAGCCGAGGGCGTCGGCGACGGCGAGCGTCTCGGTCATCATGATCTCGATGACCCGCCGGGTGCCGCCGTGCAGGCACATCTGGCGCATGGTCGCCCGGGCGAGCGCGCTGATCGGGTTGAAGGAGATGTTGCCGAGCAGCTTCAGCCAGATGTCGTTGCGCAGGTCCGGTTCGACCGGGCACTTCAGGCCGCCGGCCCGCATGGCGTCGCCGAAGGCGGAGCACCGTGCGGACACGCTGCGGTCGGGCTCGCCGATGGAGAACCGGGTGCCTTCCAGATGCCGTACGACGCCCGGTGCCTCCAGTTCGGTGGCCGCGTAGACCACGCAGCCGATGGCGCGTTCGGGCGCGAGCACCGCGCTGACCGAGCCGCCGGGGTCCACGCTCTCGATACGGTGGCCGTCGTGGGGGCCGCCGTGGCGGTGGAAGTACCACCAGGGGATGCCGTTCTGGGCGGCGATCACCGCCGTGGTGCCGTGCAGCAGTGGCTCGATCAGCGG
Organism: Streptomyces sp. NPDC086077; assembly: GCF_040686175.1. Taxonomy (NCBI): domain Bacteria; kingdom Bacillati; phylum Actinomycetota; class Actinomycetes; order Kitasatosporales; family Streptomycetaceae; genus Streptomyces; species Streptomyces sp. NPDC086077. The sequence continues at coordinate 29,450 of NZ_JBFBJT010000039.1, forward strand.
CCCGCACGCCGCGTACGAGTTGGCCTTCAGGCCCAGGAAGACGTAGTCGACCGGGCCGACTTCGGCCGGGTCGTCGGTGGCGTGGGCGTGCGCGGTGAAGTCGCCGCGCGGGCTGAGCACCTGCACGCCGTGCCGCCTCATGGCCGCGAGATGCGGTCCACGGGCGATGAGATGCACATCGGCGCCCGCGCGGTGGAGCGCGGCACCGACGTAGGCGCCGATTGCTCCGGCGCCGAGGACTGCGACTTTCACAAGAACACTCCGTTCGGTTTGAGGGATACCGCGGAGATGGCCGGGGACGGCTTGTGTCGACGAAATATTGTCTACAGTATGGAGGTTGGGTCGACAAGGGTCCGCGCGATGACCGTTCGGCGCAGGTTGGATACCGCTCACCGCATACGGTCGACCCGCCGTCTTCTCAACCCCCTTGATCCTTCCTACCGTCCGGGATCCATGAGTCCCCCCGTCGCACCCCCGGGATGGAGCCGCTGGCTGGTGCCGCCCGCCGCGCTCTCCGTCCATCTCTCCATCGGGCAGGCCTACGCCTGGAGCGTGTTCAAGCCGCCCCTCGAATCCGCGCTCGGCCTCAGCGGCACCCAGAGCGCGCTGCCCTTCCAGCTCGGCATCGTCATGCTCGGACTGTCGGCCGCGTTCGGCGGCACGCTCGTGGAGCGCAAGGGGCCGCGCTGGGCGATGACCGTGGCGCTGGTCTGCTTCTCCTCGGGCTTCCTGCTGTCCGCGCTCGGCGCCGCAACGGAGCAGTACTGGCTGATCGTCCTCGGCTACGGCTTCGTCGGCGGCATCGGCCTCGGCATCGGCTACATCTCACCGGTCTCCACGCTGATCAAGTGGTTCCCGGACCGGCCCGGCATGGCCACCGGCATCGCCATCATGGGCTTCGGCGGTGGCGCGCTGATCGCCTCCCCCTGGTCCGCGCAGATGCTGGAGTCCTTCGGCTCCGACAGCTCCGGGATCGCGCTCGCCTTCCTGGTGCACGGGCTGACGTACGCCGTGTTCATGCTGCTCGGCGTGGCGCTCGTGCGGGTGCCGCGGGTCGAGCGGCCGGTGGCGTCCGGCCCGGCGGTGACCGAGGGCGTGCAGGTGTCGGCGAAGAGCGCCGTGCGCACCCCGCAGTTCTGGTGCCTGTGGGTCGTGCTCTGCATGAACGTGACCGCGGGCATCGGCATCCTGGAGAAGGCCGCGCCGATGATCACGGACTTCTTCGCGGACACCGCCACCCCGGTCTCGGTGACCGCGGCCGCAGGCTTCGTCGCGCTGCTCTCGGCGGCGAACATGGCCGGCCGCATCGCCTGGTCGTCGACCTCCGACCTGATCGGGCGCAAGAACATCTACCGCGTCTACCTGGGCGTCGGCGCGCTGATGTACCTGCTGATCGCGCTGTTCGGCGACTCGTCCAAGCCGCTGTTCATCCTGTGCGCGCTGGTGATCCTCTCCTTCTACGGCGGTGGCTTCGCGACGATTCCGGCGTATCTGAAGGACCTCTTCGGCACGTACCAGGTCGGCGCGATCCACGGGCGGCTGCTCACCGCCTGGTCCACGGCCGGTGTGCTCGGGCCGCTGATCGTCAACTGGATCGCCGACTGGCAGGAGGAGGCCGGCAGGCACGGCGCGTCCCTGTACGGACTGTCGTTCACGATCATGATCGGGCTGCTGGTCGTCGGCTTCGTCGCCAACGAACTCGTCCGCCCCGTCCACTCCCGCCACCACATCCCCGCACCCCGTCAGGAGGCCGTCGATGCCAGACGACAACAGCCAGAGTCCGCCTGACCGGCGCCCGCTGATCGCGTTCGCCTGGCTGTGGGTGGGCGCACCGCTCGCGTATGGTTTGTACGAACTCGTACGGAAGGCGACACAATTGTTCACAGGATGAAGGTGCCTGGATTTTTTGCGCGAACCGTTTGGTCGGACGTTCGACAGCCTGCGGGAAACCGACAAGCCGCGGGTCCCATTCCTGTGCCTTTGCCTGCACCCTTACTCGTGAGTCGCTGACCAGACTGGTGGGTCCCGCATCCCGCAGCAACGAGGGGACCACCCATGAACGGCTCGCGCATCGCCGCCGTCGGCCACTACCAGCCCGCCAAGGTGCTCACCAACGAGGACCTGGCGGGCATGGTCGACACCAGCGACGAGTGGATCAGAAGCCGGGTCGGCATCCGCACCCGGCACATCGCCGGGCCCGACGAGCCGGTGGACGAGCTGGCCGCGCACGCCGCCGCCAAGGCGCTCGCGGCGGCCGGGCTGGCACCGGCCGACATCGACCTCGTCCTCGTCGCCACCTCGACGGCCGTCGACCGATCCCCGAACATGGCCGCCCGGGTGGCGGCCCGGCTCGGCATCCCGAGGCCCGCCGCGATGGACGTCAACGTGGTGTGCGCCGGCTTCACCCATGCCCTCGCCACCGCCGACCACACCGTGCGGGCGGGCGCCGCGAGCCGGGCGCTGGTGATCGGCGCCGACAAGATGTCCGACGTCACCGACTGGACCGACCGCAGCACCTGCGTGCTCGTCGGCGACGGGGCGGGGGCCGCCGTCGTGGAGGCCTCGGACGAACCGGGCGTGGGGCCGGTGCTCTGGGGGTCGGTGCCGGACATGGGGCACGCGGTGCGGATCGAGGGGGAGCCCGCGCGGTTCGCGCAGGAGGGGCAGAGCGTCTACCGGTGGGCGACCACCCGACTGCCGCCGCTCGCCCGGCAGGCCTGCGCGCGCGCCGGGTACGCGCCGGCGGACCTCGCCGCGGTGGTGCTGCACCAGGCCAACCTGCGGATCATCGAGCCGCTCGCCGAGAAGCTGGGCGCCGTCAACGCCGTCATCGCGCGCGACGTCTCCGAGTCCGGGAACACCTCGGCGGCCAGCATTCCGCTCGCGCTCTCCAAACTGGTGGAACAGGGGGCGATTTCGACCGGCGACCCGGTGCTGCTGTTCGGGTTCGGGGGGAACCTGTCGTACGCCGGGCAGGTCGTGCGGTGTCCCTGAGCGCCGGCGCGGGCCGGAGTGTGACGAGGCCAACTACCGCTCCCGCTGGTCATTGTGCGCCGTAGACTGTAGACAAAAGGCAATTGATACTCTCTTTCCCAGGGCTTTACGGCCCCGGGGGTTGCTCCGGGGTTGACGTCCGCTGTGCACGGCCCAGCCAGGAGGGGACCGATGTTGTCGACAGGACTGCCGCAGGGTGCGGTGCCCAAGCTCGAACGTCCCGGCCCGCTGCGCGACCGCGTCTACGAGGCGCTGCTCGAACTCATCACCACCCGCGCCCTCCAGCCCGGCCAGCACCTGGTCGAGAGCGAACTCGCGGGGCACCTCGGCGTCTCCCGGCAGCCGGTGCGTGAGGCGCTGCAGCGGCTGAACACCGAGGGGTGGGTCGATCTGCGCCCGGCGCAGGGCGCGTTCGTGCACGAGCCGACCGAGGAGGAGGCCGACCAGCTCCTGACGGTCCGTACGCTGCTGGAGGCCGAGGCCGCCCGGCTCGCCGCCGTCAACGCGGGCAAGGCCGGCGTGGCCGTCCTCGAAGAGCTGTGCGCGCAGGGCGAGCGCGCGGTCGCCGCCGACGACGTGGACGGCGCGGTCGCGCTCAACGCCCGCTTCCACGCGAAGATCATGGAGCTGGCGGGCAACGCCGTCCTCGCCGAACTGGCCGCGCAGGTCGACCGCCGGGTCCGCTGGTACTACACGCCTGTCGCCCGGCAGCGCGGCAAGCAGTCCTGGATCGAGCACCGTGAGCTGATCGCCGCGATCACGGCGCGTGACGAGCAGCGGGCGACGACCGTCATGCGCGCGCACACCGAGCACACGCGCAAGTCGTACCACGAGCGCCCGCGCGGCTAGCCGGCTCTTACCGGTGCGCCCGTAATGGGGCGTACCCGGCTGTGTACCGGGGTGTGGTCCTCTACGGGCCGCACCCGTCGGCATGTCATGCCTCCTCGTCACTGCGCGTAAGTCCGGCCATGCCCTCGCAGGCCCACCCTCGTCCCATCTTTGTCCTGCGAGTGGAGAAAGTCCGCAGCAATTCGTGCGCACCTTCTTCCCAGTCCCGGCGCCCACTGCTACGTTCCCCCTCGAAAGCCGGACAGCGATGGCCGATTCGAGGCGGGGAGGGGCTCGTGAGACGCATGACCGCACGACCCGCGAACGCCCACCAGGCCAGACTGCTGAAGCTGTTGCGTGACGGTGGGCCCAACTCCCGGGCCCAGCTGGGCGATCAGGTCGACCTCTCGCGATCCAAGCTGGCCGTCGAGGTCGACCGGCTGCTGGAGACGGGCCTGATCGTCGCCGACGGACTCGCCGCCTCGCGCGGCGGCCGTCGCTCGCACAACATCCGGCTCGCACCCAACCTGCGCTTCCTCGGCGTCGACATCGGCGCGACCTCCATCGACGTCGCGGTCACCAACGCGGAGCTGGAGATCCTGGGGCACATCACCCAGCCGATGGAGGTGCGCGAGGGACCCGTCGCGGTCTTCGAGCAGGTCCTCGCCATGGCGGCCAAGCTGCGGGCCTCCGGGCTCGCGGAGGGCTTCGACGGCGCCGGCATCGGCGTCCCGGGCCCGGTCCGCTTCCCCGAGGGCGTGCCCGTGGCACCGCCGATCATGCCGGGCTGGGACGGCTTCCCCGTGCGGGAGGCGCTCAGCCAGGAACTCGGCTGCCCGGTCATGGTCGACAACGACGTGAACCTGATGGCGATGGGGGAGATGCACGCGGGCGTCGCACGCTCCGTGGGCGACTTCCTCTGCGTCAAGATCGGCACCGGCATCGGCTGCGGCATCGTCGTCGGCGGTGCCGTGCACCGTGGTACCACGGGCTCCGCGGGCGACATCGGGCACATCCAGGCCGTGCCCGACGGACGTCCGTGCGCCTGCGGCAACCGCGGCTGCCTGGAGGCCCACTTCAGCGGCGCGGCACTCGCCCGCGACGCGCTGGAGGCGGCCCAGCAGGGAGACTCGGCCGAACTCGCGGCACTGCTGGAGTCGAACGGCATGCTCAGCGCCGTCGACGTCGCCACCGCGGCCGCCGCGGGCGACGCCACCGCCCTCGAACTGATCCGTGAGGGCGGCAACCGCACCGGCCAGGTCATCGCCGGCCTGGTCAGCTTCTTCAACCCCGGCCTGGTGGTGATCGGTGGCGGGGTGACCGGCCTCGGCCACACCCTGCTCGCCGCGATCCGCACCCAGGTCTACCGTCAGTCGCTGCCGCTGGCGACCGGCAACCTTCCCATCGTCCTCGGCGAGTTGGGCCCCACCGCCGGTGTCATCGGCGCGGCCCGGCTGATCAGCGACCACCTCTTCTCACCCGCGTAAGCACCTCCGACGCGCGCACCATCCGTACAGCGCCCTGCTTCGCCCTGCCCTGCTCCGCCCTGCCCTGAAACCGGCCCGCACGCCTGCCAAGGGGAACCCACATGGCCCCAGAACCACCCCTGCTCAGCATGTCCGGCATCACCAAGTCGTTCCCCGGCGTCCGCGCCCTGGACGGCGTCGATCTCGACGTCCAGGCCGGTGAAGTGCACTGTCTGCTCGGCCAGAACGGCGCAGGCAAGTCCACCCTGATCAAGGTGCTGGCCGGCGCCCATCAACCCGACACCGGCACCATCAGCTGGCGCGGCGAGGACGTGACCCTGCGCTCGCCCATCGCCGCCATGCGCCTGGGCATCGCCACCATCTACCAGGAACTCGACCTGGTGGAGCACCTGTCGGTCGCCGAGAACGTCCACCTCGGACACGAGCCGACGGCCGCCGGCTTCGTCGTACGGCGCAAGACGGCCAAGGCATCAACAGCCGCGCTCCTCAAGCGACTCGGGCACGGTGAGATCGATCCGGCGCGGCTCGTCGGCGAGCTGTCGGCCGCCCAGCAGCAGATCGTCTCCATGGCCCGTGCGCTCTCCCACGACGTACGGCTGATCGTGATGGACGAGCCGTCCGCCGCCCTCGACCCAGACGAGGTGGACAACCTCTTCCGCATCGTCGGCGACCTCACCGCCGACGGCGTCGCCGTCGTCTACATCTCGCACCGCCTGGAGGAGATCCGCCGGATCGGCGACCGGGTGACCGTGCTGAAGGACGGCCGGGCCGTGGCGGGCGGGCTGCCCGCGAAGTCGACGCCGACGCGTGAGGTCGTCGCGCTGATGACCGGCCGCAACGTCGAGTACGTCTTCCCCGACCGGCCGGCCTCGCCGAGGCGGGGGGACGCGCTGCTGGAGGTGCGGGGGCTGGCGCGCACCGGTGAGTTCGAGTCCTTCGACCTGACCGTGCGCCCCGGCGAGATCGTCGGCCTCGCGGGACTCGTCGGCTCCGGCCGCTCCGAGATCCTGGAGACCATCTACGGCGCCCGCAAGCCCACCGCCGGTCAAGTCCTCATAGAAGGGAAGCCGTTGAAGCCCGGCAGCGTGCGCGCCGCCGTCCGCGCCGGACTCGGGCTCGCCCCCGAGGAGCGCAAGGCGCAGGCGCTGCTGATGCTGGAGTCGGTCACTCGCAACGTCTCGGTCTCCTCCATGTCCCGCTTCTCGCGCGGTGGCTGGATCGACCGCGGCGCGGAGCTGGGCGCGGCACGCGCGGCGACCCGCGAGCTGTCGCTGCGCCCCGACAACCCCTCGGTACCCGTCCGCACCCTGTCCGGCGGCAACCAGCAGAAGGCCGTGCTGGCCCGCTGGCTGCTGCGCGGCTGCCGCGTCCTGCTGCTCGACGAGCCGACCCGCGGCGTCGACGTCGGCGCCCGCGCCGAGCTCTACGCGGTCGTCCGGCGCCTCGCCGACGAGGGCCTCGCGGTGCTGCTGGTCTCCAGCGAGGTGCCCGAGGTGCTCGGCCTCGCCGACCGTGTGCTGGTGCTGCGGGAGGGGCGCGTCGTACACACCGCTCCCGCCAGTGAGCTGGACGAACACCGCGTACTCGACCTCGTGATGGAAGGAAGCCCGGCGACATGACGCAGCCCGTCTCCCCGCCGCGGGACAGCGCCGACAAGGTGCCGTCGGCCGTTCAACCCCCCGCCTGGCGCGGCATGCTGTTCCGTGCCGACGTCCGCACCCTGTCGCTGCTCGGCGTGCTCGCCGCGCTCGTCGTCATCGGCGGCATCACCAAGCCGGACGAGTTCCTCGACACCCGCAACCTGCAACTGGTCCTCACCCAGGCCTCCGTGATCGGTGTCGTCACGGTGGGGATGACCTTCGTCATCACCTCCGGCGGCATCGACCTCTCCGTCGGCGCGATCGTCGCCCTCGCCTCCGTGTGGGCGACCACCGTCGCCACCCAGGAGTACGGCTTCGCGGGCATCCTCTTCACCTCGGTGCTCGTCGGCGTGGGCTGCGGACTGGTCAACGGACTGCTCATCGCGTACGGCGGGATGGTCCCGTTCATCGCGACGTTGGCCATGCTGGCCTCGGCGCGCGGACTGGCGCTGCAGATCACGGACGGCAGCACGCAGATCGTCACGGTGGACGGCATCCTCGACCTCGGTGAGCGCGACGCCTATGTACTCGGCGTGCCGCCGCTCGTCCTCGTCTTCGCGGTCGTCACGATCATCGGCTGGCTGGTGCTGAACCGCACCACCTTCGGCCGCCGCACCGTCGCCGTCGGCGGCAACGCGGAGGCGGCGCGGCTGGCCGGCATCGATGTCCGCTGGCAGCGGCTGTATCTCTACCTGCTCTCCGGACTGTGCTGCGGCATCGCCGCGTTCCTGCTGATCATCCTGTCCGGATCCGGCCAGAACACCAACGGCAACCTCTACGAACTCGACGCCATCGCGGCCGCGATCATCGGCGGCACGCTGCTCAGCGGAGGCCGCGGCACCATCGTCGGCTCCGTGCTCGGCGTCCTGATCTTCACCACGATCACCAACATCTTCGCCCTGAACAACCTGCAGAGCGACGTCCAGCAGATCGCCAAGGGCGCGATCATCGTCGCCGCCGTGCTGGTCCAGCGCCGTACCGCGAGCACGACCTGAGGAAAGGGTTCACCGCCATGTCTCAACTCACCAGTCGCAGAGGACTGCTCTTCGGGACCGCCGCCGTCTCGGCCGGTGCCCTCCTCGCCGGGTGCACCAGCAACGAGCCCAAGGAGGAGGAGCGGGCCGCCGACAGCCAGCCGGCCGCCGACGACAAGCCGGGCAAGCAGGTCACCATCGGCTTCGCCGGACCGCAGGCCGACCACGGCTGGCTCAACGCGATCAACGAGAACGCCAAGAGCCGCGCCGAGAAGTACGAGGACGTGACGCTGGAGATCACCGAGGGCTCCAACGACACCGCCGCGCAGATCGGCCAGATCGAGACCCTCATCAACAAGAAGGTCGACGTCCTGGTCATCCTGCCCGCCGACGGCAAGGCGCTCACCCAGGTCGGGCTCAAGGCGATGCGGGCCGGGATCCCGGTGATCAACCTGGACCGTATCTTCAACACCCCGCAGGCGTACCGCTGCTGGATCGGCGGCGACAACTACGGCATGGGCCTCAACGCCGGCCACTACATCGGCGAGAAGCTCAAGGACAAGTCCGACGCCCGGGTCATCGAGCTGGCCGGACTGGACAACCTGGAGCTGACCAAGCAGCGCTCCCAGGGCTTCGACGACGCGCTGAAGAACTACCCGAACATCCGCAAGGTGGCCCGCCAGGCCGCCGAGTTCACCGTGGAGTCGGGGCAGGCCAAGATGGCCCAGCTGCTCCAGGCCCAGTCCAAGTTCGACGCCCTGTGGAACCACGACGACGACCAGGGCGTGGGCGCGCTGCGCGCCATCGAGCAGGCCGGGCGCGACGACTTCCTGATGGTCGGCGGAGCCGGCGCGCTCTCCGCGTTCCAGGCCATCGAGGCGGACGACGGCGTGCTGAAGGCGACGGTGCTCTACCCGCCCAGCATGGCCGCCTCGGCCATCGACCTGGCCCGCGCCCTCGGCCAGTCCAAGGGCATCGGCGGCCTCGCCGAGTTCGAGATCCCGGCGTCGCTGACGCTCTACTCGGCCGTCGTCGACAAGACCAACATCGAGCAGTACATGTCCACCGGCTTCAAGTGAGGCGCCCCGCTCGACGGGCCCGGCCCTCGTGAAGGGGCCGGGCCCCCACCCCCCACCGCGCCACGACGACGAGGAGGACATCCGTATGGCACAGCCGCAAGCGCCCGAAGGGACCGGGGCGGACCAGCCCCCGCTGCGTATCGGCATGGTCGGCTACGCCTTCATGGGCGCCGCCCACTCCCAGGGCTGGCGCACCGCGGGCCGCGTCTTCGACCTGCCCCGGCAGCCGGAGCTGACGGTCATCTGCGGGCGGGACGAGACGGCCGTGCGTGCGGCGGCCGCCCGGCACGGCTGGGCGGCGACCGAGACCGACTGGCGGGCGCTGATCGCCCGGGACGACGTCGACCTGGTCGACATCTGCACTCCCGGCGACAGCCACGCCGAGATCGCGATCGCCGCGCTGGCCGCGGGCAAGCACGTCCTGTGCGAGAAGCCCCTCGCGAACACCGTCGAGGAGGCCGAGGCGATGGCGACCGCCGCCGAAGCGGCCCACGAGCGGGGTCAGCTGGCGATGGTCGGCTTCAACTACCGCCGGGTGCCCGCCACCGCGCTGGCCCGGCAGATGGTCGCCGAGGGCCGTCTCGGCACCCTGCGGCACGTCAGGGTGTCGTACCTCCAGGACTGGCTGGTCGACCCGCAGGCCCCGCTGACCTGGCGGCTGCGCAAGGAACTGGCCGGCTCCGGCTCGCTCGGCGACCTCGGGGCGCACATCGTCGACCTGGCGCAGTACCTGGCCGGTGAGCAGCTGGCCGGTGTGTCGGCGCTCACGGAGACCTTCGTACGGGAAAGGCCGCTCGCCGGGGCCGTCCGGGGCCTGGGCGCGGCCTCGGCCGACGGGACCGGGCAGGTCACCGTGGACGACGCCGCCCTGTTCACCGCCCGGTTCACCTCCGGCGCCCTCGCCTCCTTCGAGGCCACCCGGTACGCCACCGGCCGCAAGAACGCCCTGCGCATCGAGCTCAACGGCGAACACGGCTCGCTGGCCTTCGACCTGGAGCGGCTCAACGAGCTCTGGTACCACGACGGCACCGAGCCGGACAACCGGGCCGGATTCCGCCGCATCCTCGCCACCGAACCCGACCACCCCTATCTGGAGGCCTGGTGGCCGCCGGGCCACGGCCTCGGTTACGAGCACACCTTCGTCCACCAGGCCCGGGACCTCGTCCACGCGGTCGCCGAGGGCCGCCTCCCCGAACCCTCCTTCGCCGACGGGCTGCAGGTGCAGCGCGTGCTCGCGGCGGTGGAGGAGAGCGCCGAGAAGAACTCCGTCTACACCCCGATCGCGGTCTAGGAGGCGTTGGTCATGCCGCGCACGTTCACGCTCTTCACCGGCCAGTGGGCCGACCTGCCCCTCGAAGAGGTCTGCCGCCTGGCCCGTGACTTCGGTTACGACGGCCTCGAACTGGCTTGCTGGGGGGACCACTTCGAGGTCGACAAGGCCCTGAGCGACCCCTCCTACATCGAGTCGAGGCATCAGCTGCTCGACAAGTACGGCCTGAAGTGCTGGGCCGTCTCCAACCACCTGGTCGGCCAGGCGGTCTGCGACGCCATCATCGACGAGCGGCACCAGGCCATCCTGCCGGCCCGGATCTGGGGCGACGGCGAAGCAGAAGGCGTACGGCAACGCGCCGCCGCCGAGATCGCCGACACCGCGCGGGCCGCGGCCGCCTTCGGCGTCGACACGGTCATCGGCTTCACCGGCTCGGCCATCTGGCACCTGGTCGCGATGTTCCCGCCGGCCCCCGAGGCGATGATCGAGCGGGGCTACGAGGACTTCGCCGCGCGCTGGAACCCGATCCTGGACGTCTTCGACGCCGAGGGCGTGCGGTTCGCGCACGAGGTGCACCCGAGCGAGATCGCCTACGACTACTGGACCACCCAGCGCGCCCTGGAGGCGGTGGGTCACCGGCCCGCCTTCGGACTGAACTTCGACCCCTCGCACTTCGTGTGGCAGGACCTCGACCCGGTCGGCTTCCTGTGGGACTTCCGCGACCGGATCTACCACGTGGACTGCAAGGAGGCCCGCAAACGCCTCGACGGCCGCAACGGGCGTCTCGGCTCCCACCTGCCCTGGGGCGACCCGCGGCGCGGCTGGGACTTCGTCTCCGCCGGGCACGGCGACGTGCCCTGGGAGGACGTCTTCCGCATGCTGCGCTCCATCGACTACCAGGGCCCCGTATCCGTCGAGTGGGAGGACGCCGGCATGGACCGGCTCCAGGGCGCTCCCGAGGCCCTGGCCCGTCTGAAGACCTTCGACTTCGAGCCGCCCAGCGCGTCCTTCGACGCCGCGTTCAACAGCTGAACCACCGGCCCGGCCGCAGGTCGGGAAGGGGACCGGCACATCCGCCGGTCCCCCCTCCGATCTGCCCGGATCCCGCTTTGTCCTGCGATGGGAGAAAGTTCAACCGGTTCTGCCGCAAGGGGTGTTCGCCCCGGAAGAACGCGGTTACCGTCCCTGAAGCGTTCAGGTCACACACACCTCCGGGGTGACGGCGCACCCCGGCGCCCGCACCGCACGTCTTCGCACCCATCCCGTACGGCCCACCCCGTTCCCGGAGGGACTTCGTGCACAGCACCAGACTCAGTAGTACCCGCACACCGAGGCGTCCCAGGCTTCGTACCGCCCTCGCCCTCTTCACCGGCCTGCTGCTGGCCGTGGGCACCCCGGCGACCGTCGCCGGCGCCCATCCCGGCCACCCCGAACACGACGAACCGGCCGCCGAGGGGCAGTTCCAGCAGGTGCCGCTCGCCAAGGGCGAGCCCGAGATGGGCGAGCCGATGTCGCTCGCCGTGCTCCCGGACCGCAGTGTCCTGCACACCTCGCGCGACGGCACGCTGCGCCTCACCGACCAGGGCGGCGTCACCAAGGTCGCCGGCAAGATCCCCGTCTACAGCCACGACGAGGAAGGTCTGCAGGGCGTCGGCATCGACCCGGACTTCGAGAACAACCGGGCGATCTACCTCTACTACGCTCCGCCCCTCGACACCCCCGCGGGCGACGCCCCGGAGACCGGCACCGCCGAGGACTTCGCGAAGTTCGACGGCGTCAACCGCCTGGCCCGCTTCGTGCTGAACCCCAACGGCACGCTGGACATGGCCAGCGAGAAGAAGGTCCTGGACGTCGCGGCCTCCCGCGGCACCTGCTGCCACGTCGGCGGCGACATCGACTTCGACGCGGCCGGCAACCTCTACCTGTCGACCGGCGACGACACCAACCCCTTCTCCTCCGACGGCTACACGCCGATCGACGACCGCGAGGGCCGCAACCCCGCCTTCGACGCCCGCCGCAGCTCCGGCAACACCAACGACCTGCGCGGCAAGATCCTGCGCATCAAGGTCGCCGAGGACGGCTCGTACACCGTCCCGGAGGGCAACCTCTTCGCCCCGGGCACCGAGAAGACCCGTCCCGAGATCTACGCGATGGGCTTCCGCAACCCGTTCCGGATGAGCGTCGACGACAAGACCGGCATCGTCTACGTGGGCGACTACGGCCCCGACGCGGGCGCCGCCAACCCGAACCGGGGCCCGGCGGGACAGGTCGAGTTCGCCAAGGTCACCAAGGCCGCGAACTTCGGCTGGCCGTTCTGCACCGGCAACAACGACGCCTACGTCGACTACGACTTCGCCTCCGGCACCTCCGGCGAGAAGTTCGACTGCGCCGCCCCGAAGAACACCTCGCCGCACAACACGGGCCTGGTCGACCTGCCGCCCGCGCAGGCCGCCTGGATCCCGTACGACGGCGGTTCCGTGCCCGAGTTCGGCAGTGGCTCCGAGTCCCCGATGGGCGGCCCGGTCTACCGCTACGACGCCGACCTCGACTCCAGCGTGAAGTTCCCCGAGGCGTACGACGGCGACTTCTTCGCCGGTGAGTTCGGCCGCCGCTGGATCAAGCGGATCGAGCAGAACGAGGACGGCTCGGTCGCGAAGATCAACGACTTCCCGTGGACCGGCACGCAGATCATGGACATGGAGTTCGGTCCCGACGGCGCGCTCTACGTCCTCGACTACGGCGTCTCCTGGTTCCAGGGCGACGAGAACTCCGCGCTGTACCGGATCGAGCACGCCGAGGACGGCTTCTCCCCGATCGCCGAGGTGAGCGCCGACAAGACGTCCGGCGCGGCCGGCCTGAAGGTCACCTTCACCGGCTCCGCCAAGGACGCCGACTCCGCCGACCTCACCTACAGCTGGGACTTCGGCGACGGCACCACGGGCGAGGGCCTCAAGCCCACCCACCGGTACAAGAAGGTCGGCACCTACACCGCCACCTTCACCGCCAAGGACGCCGAGGGCAACACCGGCAACGCCAGCGTCCGCATCGTCGTCGGCAACACCGAGCCCAAGGTGCGCATCGACGTCCCGGGCAACGGCACCCTGGCCGCCTTCGGCGAGCCCGTCCCGTTCAAGGTGACCGTCACCGACCCCGAAGAGACGATCGACTGCTCCAAGGTCAAGGTCGCCTACAGCCTCGGCCACGACTCCCACGCCCACGAGCTGACCAGCGAGACAGGCTGCGAGGGCACCCTGAAGCCGCCCGCCGGTGACGGCGGTCACGACCCCAACGCCAACATCTACGGCGTCGTCGGCGCCAGCTACACCGACGGTGGGGCGAACGGCCAGGAGGCGCTGACCGGTACCGCGCGCACCGTGCTCCAGCCGCTGCACCGCCAGGCCGAGCACTTCGCCGCCCAGTCGGGCGTGCGGACCTACGACAAGGCCGGCGCCAACGGCGGCAAGACCGTCGGTGACATCAACGACGGTGACTGGATCTCCTTCAGCCCCTACCGGTTCGACGGGCAGAGGAAGATGACCGTGCGGGCCTCCTCCGGCGGCACGGGCGGCTTCGTCGAGCTGCGCACCGGCTCGCCCGACGGCCCGCTGCACGGCTCGGCCTACATCCCGCCGACCGGCAGCTGGGACACCTTCCAGAACGTCGACGTGCCGCTGCGGGCGCTGCCCAAGGGCACCACGGAGATCTACCTGGTCTTCAAGGGCGGCGAGGGCGCGCTGTACGACGTCGACGACTTCGAGTTCTCCAAGGAGCCGTTCAAGGGGGGCAAGAAGGTCCTGGTCTTCTCCAAGACCGCCGGCTTCCGGCACGACTCCATCCCGGCCGGCATCGCCGCCCTGAAGGAGCTCGGCGCCCCGGCCGGCATCACGGTCGACGCGACCGAGGAGGCCGGACAGTTCACCACGGCCAACCTCGCCAAGTACGACGCCGTGGCCTTCCTGTCCACCACCGGTGACGTCCTGAACGCCGCCCAGCAGACGGCGTTCGAGAACTACGTCAGGAACGGCGGCGGCTACATGGGCATCCACGCCGCCGCCGACACCGAGTACGAGTGGGAGTTCTACGGCGGCCTCGTCGGCGCCTACTTCGACTCCCACCCGGCCATCCAGAAGGCCACCGTCCGCGTCGAGGACCACGACCACCCGGCCACCGGGCACCTGGGCGACGCCTGGGAGCGCACCGACGAGTGGTACAACTACCGCACCAACCCGCGTGAGCAGGCCAAGGTCCTCGCCACCCTGGACGAGACGACCTACCAGGGCGGCACCATGAAGGGTGACCACCCGATCGCCTGGTGCCAGAGCTACGGCGGCGGCCGCTCCTTCTACACCGGCGGCGGCCACACCAAGGAGTCGTACGCCGACGAGGCCTTCCGCGCCCATCTGCTCGGCGGTCTCCAGTACGCCACCGGTCAGGTCAAGGCCGACTGCAAGCCGAGCACGGACTACCGGAAGGTGTTCAACGGCCAGACCCTGGACGGCTGGAAGCAGGCCGGCCCCGGCAAGTTCAACGTCAAGGACGGCACCCTGGAGTCCGAGGGCGGCATGGGTCTGCTCTGGTACCAGGCCAAGGAGCTGAAGTCGTACTCCCTCAAGCTCGACTGGAAGATGCAGGGCGACGACAACTCCGGAATCTTCGTGGGCTTCCCGGCCTCCGACGACCCCTGGTCCGCGGTGAACAAGGGCTACGAGATCCAGATCGACGCCACGGACGCGCCCGACCGCACCACGGGCTCCGTCTACTCGTTCAAGTCGGCGAACATCAAGGCCCGTGACCAGGTCCTGCGTCCGCCCGGCCAGTGGAACTCCTACGAGATCAAGGTCCAGGGCGAACGCCTCCAGGTGTTCCTCAACGGAGTCAAGATCAACGACTTCACCAACAAGGACCCCCAGCGGAGCTTGACCGACGGTCACATCGGCCTCCAGAACCACGGCGCCGACGACCAGGTCTCCTTCCGCAACATCCAGTTGAAGGAACTGCCCACCACGGGCGGCTGAGCGGGCGGCGGGCGGGGGACGCCGGACCCCCGCCCGCCGTCTTTGTCCCCGCCCGGGGTTCGCGCACGACAAGGAGGCTGCCCATGTCCGCGTCCCTCTCCCGACCGCGTGTGGGGGTGTGGCTGATCGGAGCGCGAGGCTCCGTCGCCACCACCGTCGTCACGGGTTGCGCCGCCGTCACCGCGGGGTTGCACCCACCCACCGGCATGGTGACCGAGACCCAGGCGTTCACCGACAGCGGTCTGCCCGCGCTGTCCGACCTCGTCTTCGGTGGCCATGACACCGTCGACTGCCCGCTGCCCAAACGCGCCGAGACACTGACCGCCGGCGGAGTCCTCCCGCCGGGCGTCGCGGCCGCCGTCACCGCCGAACTGGCGGCCGCCGACCGTGAGATCAGGCCCGGCGGCCCCACCCCCGGCGACACCAGGAGCGAGGCCGAACTGATCACGGCCTTCGCCGACGACATACGTGACTTCATGCACCGCAACGAACTGGGGCGGGCCGTGGTGGTGAACGTCGCCTCCACCGAACCCGCGTCCCAGGGCCCCGGCGCCCCGCTGCCGGCCAGCACCCTCTACGCGCTGGCCGCCCTGCGGGCGGGCTGCCCCTACGTCAACTTCACCCCGTCCGAGGGCATGCACCACCCCGTCGCCGCCCGCGCGGCCGAGCGGAGCGGCCTGCCGTACGCCGGCCGGGACGGCAAGACCGGACAGACCTTGCTGCGGGCCGTGCTGGGTCCGATGTTCGCGCAACGGGCGCTGGACGTACGGGCATGGTCCGGTACGAACCTGCTCGGCGGTGGCGACGGCGCGGCCCTCGCCGACCCTGCCGCCGCGGCGGCGAAGAACGCGGGCAAGGAGCGCGTGCTCGCCGACACCCTGGGCACCGTGCCCGAGGGCGAGGTGCACATCGACGACGTCCCGGCCCTCGGCGACTGGAAGACCGCCTGGGACCACATCGCCTTCGACGGCTTCCTCGGCACCCGCATGGTCCTCCAGACCATCTGGCAGGGCTGCGACTCGGCCCTCGCGGCACCCCTGGTCCTGGACCTGGCCCGCCTGACCGCCCGCGCCCACGAGGTGGGCGTCTCCGGTCCGCTCGGCGAGCTCGGCTTCTACTTCAAGGACCCGGTGGGGGACGGGCCCGCGAGTCTGGGGGAGCAGTACGTGGCACTGCGCCGGCTGGGGGAGCGGCTGCGGGCCGCGGGGTCGGCGGGGCCGCAGGAGCGGCCCCAGGGCGAGGGCACCCAGGAAGACGGCACCCAGCACGCGGGAACCCAGGGCGAGGGCACCCAGGGGAAGCGGGCATGAGCCGTAGCCGCGCCTGGGCCGAACTCCTACGGCTTCCCGCGCTGTTCACCGTCCCCGGGGACGCCCTGAGCGGCGCGGCGTCCACGGGCGCCCCGCCCAACTCCCGGACCCTGCTCGCCATCGGTTCCTCCCTCTGTCTCTACGAGGCGGGCATGGCCCTGAACGACTGGGCCGACCGCGAGGAGGACGCCGCCGAACGTCCGCACCGGCCCCTCCCCTCGGGCCGCATCCAGCCGTCCTCCGCCCTCACGGCCGCCTGCGCCCTCACCGTGGCCGGACTGGCCCTCGCCGCCCGCGCGGGCCGCTCCGCCCTTGCCGTGGCCGCACCCCTCGCGGCCACCGTGTGGGCGTACGACCTCGCCCTCAAGCACACCCCCGCCGGTCCGGTGGCCATGGCCGCCGCCCGCGGCCTCGACCACCTCCTCGGCGCCGCCGCCACCACCGGCCGCACCCGCGAGGCCCTTCCCTCCGCCGTCCTCCTCGGCACCCACACCTTCGCGGTCACGACGGTCTCCCGCCGGGAGACCCAGGGCGGTTCCTCCCTGCCGCCCCTGGCCGCCCTCGCCGCGACGGCCCTCCTCACCCGCCTCGTGGCCCGCGCCCCGCGCGGCACGCGGGACGCCACGCCGACCGGCACCGGCACCGGCACGGGCCTCGGGGCCGGCGTCCGTGGCGGCGCCGGACGCCGGACGTCCGCGCGCGAGCGGCCCGGCCTCACGCTCGACATCGCCCTGCGCACCGCCCTGGCCGCCGCCTACGCCGCCACCGCCGGCCGCCCCTACACACACGCCGCCCTCAACCCCTCACCTCCCCTCACCCAACGGGCCGTCGGCGGCGGCATCCGCGCCACCATCCCCCTCCAGGCCGCGCTCGCCGCCCGTGCCGGAGCCGGCCTCACCGCCGTGGCCATCGCCGTGCTCGCCCCGATCGGACGCAGGTACGCGAGGAAAGTGAGCATCACATGAGCCCTCGGCCCCACCCGGCGCAGCACCCCGGCGAACCGGCTGCCCCCCACGCCGCCCTTCGCTTCGGCTACGGCACCAACGGCCTCGCCGACCTCCGGCTCGACGACGCCCTCGCGCTGCTCGCCGACCTCGGCTACGACGGCGTCGGTCTCACCCTCGACCACATGCACCTCGACCCCCTCGCCCCGGACCTGTCCGCCCGCACCCGCCGGGTCGCGCAGCGCCTCGACGTGCTCGGGCTGGGTGTCACCGTGGAGACCGGCGCCCGCTACGTGCTCGACCCGCGCCGCAAACACGGCCCTTCCCTCCTGGACCCGGAGCCCGACGACCGCGCCCGCCGCGTCGACCTGCTCCTGCGGGCCGTCCGGGTCGCCGCCGACCTGGGTGCCCACGCCGTGCACTGCTTCAGCGGGATCCTCCCGCCCGGCACCGACGCGGACTCGGCGTGGAAACGCCTGGCGGACAGCCTCACCCCCGTCCTGGACGCGGCGACCGCCGCCGGCATCCCGCTCGCCGTCGAACCCGAGCCCGGCCACCTCCTCGCCACCCTCGACGACTTCCACCGACTGCGCCGCGCCCTCGGCGACCCCGGCGCCCTCGGTCTCACCCTCGACATCGGCCACTGCCAGTGCCTCGAACCCCTCCCTCCCGCCGACTGCATCCGCGCCGCCGGGCCCTGGCTGCGCCACGTCCAGATCGAGGACATGCGCCGTGGCGTCCACGAGCATCTCCCGTTCGGGGAGGGGGAGATCGACTTCCCGCCCGTCCTGGCGGCCCTCGCCGCCACCGGCTACCAGGGCCTGACCGTCGTCGAGCTGCCCCGGCACTCCCATGCGGGCCCCCACCACGCCGGACTCTCCCTCCCGTTCCTCCGCGCCGCCGCACCACCCGACGGGCCGGTCCCACCCCCGACCCCGCCCGCCGCACCCCACGGCGAACCCTCCGCCACCCCTGAAGGGAGCATCCCGTGAAGCACCTCGACGCCAGCGCGGCGAACCCGGCGGCGAGTTCCGGCGACCCGAGCAGTACCGAGGCCGGCGCCCGCACCTCGCTCGAGGCCTTGCACGACCATCTCGCCTCCCACCTCCCGGGAGCCGCCCGCGCCTGGCTCGACCAGGCCCTCGCCGAGGCCGCCGCCCACCCCGGCACGCACGGGCCCATCTCCGTGTGGGAGCTGCGCATCGCCGAGGCGGGCCGCCGCTGCGGGGACGAGCACGCCGACGCCGCCCGTGTGCTGGTCCTCCATGCCGCCGGCGCCGACCCCGAGGCGCTCAGCCGCGTCTACCGCCAGGGCACCGGAGCCGAGCGCCGCGCCGTGCTGCACGCCCTGCCCCACCTGGTGGCCGGGCCCGACGGCCTCCCACTGATCGAGGACGCCCTGCGCACCAACGACACCCGGCTCGTGGCCGCCGCCGTCGGCCCCTACGCCGCCCGGCACCTCGACGCGCACAACTGGCGCCACGCCGTACTGAAGTGCCTGTTCACCGGCGTCTCCGTCGACAGCGTCGCCGACCTCGAGCGCCGTGCCCGCGGCGACGCCGAACTCGCCCGCATGCTCGGCGACTACGCCACCGAACGCACCGCCGCGGGCCGCCCCGTACCCGAGGACCTGCACCGTGTCCTGGCCCTGACCGATTCCGCGGCCGCACCGCACGGATCGGACACCCCCCACGCCAAGGAGTCCTGATGCGCATCTTCGACCCCCACATCCACATGACGTCCAGGACCACCGACGACTACGAGGCCATGCACGCCGCCGGTGTGCGCGCCGTCGTCGAGCCCGCCTTCTGGCTCGGCCAGCCCCGCACCTCGCCCGCCACGTTCCTCGACTACTTCGACTCCCTCCTCGGCTGGGAGCCCTTCCGCGCCGCGCAGTACGGCATAGCCCATCACTGCACCATCGCCCTGAACCCCAAGGAGGCGAACGACCCGCGCTGCCTTCCCGTCCTCGACGAACTTCCCCGCTATCTCGTCAAGGACCAGGTGGTGGCCGTCGGCGAGATCGGCTACGACTCGATGACGCCCGCCGAGGACACGGCGCTCGCCGCCCAGCTCCAGCTCGCCGCCGACCACGAGCTGCCCGCGCTGGTCCACACGCCTCACCGCGACAAGCTGGCCGGTCTGCGCCGCACCCTCGATCTGGTGCGGGAGTCCGCCCTGCCAACGGACCGTGTCCTGATCGACCACCTCAACGAGACCACCGTCAAGGAGGCCAAGGACGGCGGCTGCTGGCTGGGCTTCTCCGTCTATCCGGACACCAAGATGGACGAGGAACGGATGGTCGCGATCCTGCGCGCCTACGGGACCGAGCAGGTGCTGGTGAACTCCGCCGCCGACTGGGGGCGCAGCGACCCCCTGAAGACCCGCAAGGTCGGCGACCTGATGCTCGCCGAGGGCTTCAGCGAGGACGACGTCGACCAGGTGCTGTGGCGCAACCCCGTGGCGTTCTACGGCCTCAGCGGCCGGCTGAACCTCGACATCGCCGCGACCGACGCCACCCACGAGGGCAACTCCATCCTGCGCGGCGGGGAGTGAGCCATGCGCTTCCGCCACCCCGACGGCTCCACGGTGCACCTCGCCTACTGCACCAACGTCCACCCCGCCGAAACCCTCGACGGTGTTCTCGCGCAACTGCGCGACCACTGCGAACCCGTCCGCCGCCGTCTCGGCCGCGACCGGCTCGGCATCGGCCTGTGGCTCGCCAAGGACGCCGCCCACGCACTCGTCACCGACCCGTCCGCGCTGCGCACCCTGCGCACCGAACTGGACCGGCGCGGGCTCGAGGTCGTCACCCTCAACGGCTTCCCCTACGAGGGCTTCGGCGCCGAAGAGGTCAAGTACCGCGTGTACAAGCCGGACTGGGCCGACCCGGAACGCCTCGAACACACCACCGCCCTCGCCCGCGTCCTGGCCGGACTCCTCCCCGACGACGTCACCGAGGGCAGCATCTCCACCCTCCCGCTCGCCTGGCGCACCGCCCAGGACAGCCGCCGGGCCGACGCCGCCCACGCCGCCCTGCGCACCCTCGGCGAACGCCTCGACGCACTTCAGGAACTGACCGGCCGCTCCCTGCGCGTCGGCCTGGAACCGGAGCCCGGCTGCGTCGTCGAGACCACCGGCGACGCCATCGCCCCGCTGACCGCGATCGCCCACGACCGCATCGGCATCTGCGTCGACACCTGCCACCTCGCCACCTCCTTCGAGGACCCGCACACCGCCCTCGACGCCCTCACCCGGGCCGGCGTCCCCGTCGTCAAGTCCCAGCTCTCCGCCGCACTGCACGCCGAACACCCCCATCTGCCCGAGGTCCGCGAAGCCCTCGCCGCCTTCGACGAACCCCGCTTCCTGCACCAGACCCGCACCGCCACCGCCATGGGCCTGCGCGGCACCGACGACCTGGGCCCCGCCCTGGAGGGCGCCGCGCTCCCCGACGCCTCACCGTGGCGCGCCCACTTCCATGTCCCGCTGCACGCGGACCCCGCCGCGCCCCTCACCTCCACGCTCGCCGTCCTGAGGAGCGCGCTGGCCCGGCTCGTCGGCGGAGCCGCCCCGCTCACCCACCACCTGGAGGTCGAGACGTACACGTGGCAGGCCCTCCCACCGGAGCTGCGGCCCCGCGCCCGCACCCAGCTGACGGACGGCATCGCGGCCGAGCTCACCCTCGCCCGTGACCTGCTGACCGACCTCGGCCTCAAGGAGCTGCCGTGAACGCCCCCGCCCCAGCGCGCCCCACCCCGCTCCTCGTGCTCGACGTCGTGGGCCTCACCCCCCGTCTCCTCGACCACATGCCACACCTCAAGACCCTCGCCCAGTCCGGCGCCCACGCCCCACTGGGCACGGTGCTGCCCGCTGTCACCTGCGCCGCCCAGTCCACCTTCCTGACCGGCACCACGCCCTCCGAGCACGGCATCGTCGGCAACGGCTGGTACTTCCGTGAACTCGGCGACGTCCTGCTGTGGCGCCAGCACAACGGCCTGGTCGCCGGCGACAAACTCTGGGACGCCGCCCGCCGCGCCCACCCCGGCTACACGGTCGCCAACATCTGCTGGTGGTACGCCATGGGCGCCGACACCGACATCACCGTCACCCCCCGCCCGGTCTACTACGCCGACGGCCGCAAGGAACCCGACTGCTACACGCGCCCGCCGGAACTCCACGACGAACTCACCGAGGAACTCGGCACCTTCCCGCTCTTCCACTTCTGGGGGCCCGGCGCGGACCTCGTCTCCAGCCGGTGGATCATCGCCGCGACCCGCCACATCCTGCGCACCCGGCGCACCGACCTGGCCCTGTGCTACCTCCCTCACCTCGACTACGACCTCCAGCGCTTCGGCCCCGACGACCCGCGCTCCCTGAAGGCGGCCGCGGACCTGGACACGGCCGTGGCCCCGCTGCTGGCCGACGCGCGCGCGGAGGGCCGTACCGTCGTCGTGCTCTCCGAGTACGGCATCACCCCGGTCAGCCGGCCCGTCGACATCAACCGCGCACTGCGCCGCGCGGGCCTGCTGGAGGTGCACACGCAGGACGGCATGGAGTACCTCGACCCGATGGCGTCGCGGGCCTTCGCCGTCGCCGACCACCAGATCGCCCATGTCTACGTGCGCCGCCCCGAGGACCTCGACGCGACCCGGGCGGCGCTCGACGGACTGCCCGGCATCGAGCAACTCCTCGACGACGAGGGCAAGAAGGCCCACCATCTCGACCATCCACGGGCCGGCGAACTGGTCGCCGTCGCGGAGCCGGACGCCTGGTTCACGTACTACTACTGGCTCGACGACGAGCGCGCGCCCGACTTCGCCCAACTCGTCGAGATCCACCGCAAACCCGGCTACGACCCGGTCGAGCTCTTCATGGATCCCCTCGACCCCTACGTCAAGGTCAAGGCGGCCACCGCGCTGGCCCGCAAGAAGCTCGGCATGCGCTACCGCATGGCGGTCGTGCCGCTGGATCCCTCACCTATTCGTGGCAGCCACGGCCGCCTTCCCGAGAGCGACGACGACGGTCCGCTGCTCATCTGCTCCACCCCCCGTGCACTCGGTGACCGCGTGGCGGCCACCGATGTGAAACAACTCCTGCTCCAGCTCGCCGGCCTCGGCTGAGATCCGGCTACTGAGAGTGAAACACACGGCACTGACAACGGCCGGTCCCGGCGGCACCGGAGCCGGCCACGACCGAGAAGGCAGGCCATTCGTGACCCTGTATTCCGACTCCTCCCGCACCGAAGCCGCCACCGGTGCCCCCGACGAGGCACTGCGCCGCACCCTCGGTGTGGACCGGCGCCGTTTCCTCAGCACCTGCACCGCGGTGGCGGCCGGCGCCGTCGCCGCCCCGGTCTTCGGTGCCGCCCCGGCCCTGGCCCAGGACCGCGGCAGAGACCACGGCCACGGCCACGATCACGGGCACGGCCACGGCGGGGACGTTCTCGTCCCGCCGCACAAGCGGGGCATCATCCTCTACACCGTCCGGGACGCCACCGCCCGCGACCCCCTCTCCACCGACCTGCCCTCCGGCTTCCGCGAGGTGTTCAAGCAGCTGGCGCGGCACGGCTACCGGCAGGTGGAGTTCGCGGGCTACCGCCAGCACGCGAACGCGCCCGGCGGCGCCGACCTGGAGACCGTCGCGGGCGCCAGGCTGCTGCGCTCCTGGCTCGACGACTACGGTCTGCGCGCCCAGGGCAACCACGGCTTCATCCCGTCGTCCTGGCCGCTGACCACGGCGGACCTGGACACCTTCAAGAAGCACCTCGAGATAGCCAACATCATCGGCATGGACCACATGGGCACCGGCGGCGACCCCACCGGCAGTTCCTACCGCGCCGACTGGGACGTGGCCGCCGACAAGTGGAACGCCCTCGGCGAGATCGCCCGGCGCGCGGGCATCAAGCTCTACACCCACAACCACGACAGCGCGTACGGCTTCCTGCTGGACCGCGGTCCGCTGGACGACCAGGGCCGCCCGACCCGCAGCTCGGGCATCCGGAAGCTGGAGTACTTCCTCAAGGTCACCGACCCGAGGGTCGTCTGGCTGGAGATGGACATCTTCTGGGCGCACGTCGCCCAGTACAAGTTCCACACGTACACCGCCCACGACGGCTCCACCCGCCGGAACGTCTTCGACCCGGCAGGCCTCGTGGCCCGCCACAACAAGCGCTACCCGCTCTTCCACGCGAAGGACGGCGTCGTCAGCACGACCAACGGCATGGGCTACGACATGGTGCCCTTCGGGACCGGGGTCATCGACTACACGACGTTCTTCTCGCGGGTCGGGGAGCGGAACTACCACAACCCGATGGTCGAGGACGACAACTCCCCGAGCGCCACCGACCCCGGGCAGTCGCTGCGCGAGGCCAAGATCAGCTACGACAACCTGGCGGCCCTGCGCAAGCGGCGTCGCTGATCCGCGAACGCGGACCGGGCGGCCCTTCCCCCAGCCGGGGGCGACAATGAGGCCGTCCGTGTCAGTCCCACCAGAGCACGACGAGAAGCTGCCGTTGGGATGCACCACGATAGAACTCGCGCAGGGCGTTGAAGCG
>NZ_JBFBJT010000040.1:0-53515 GCF_040686175.1 Streptomyces sp. NPDC086077
GCTGCGGCGGCACCATCATCGTGCCGATGACGACGAGCATCAGCGCGTTACGGCCCCGGAAGCGCAGCTTGGCGAAGGCGAACCCGGCGATCGTCGACAGCACGACGATGGTGAGCGCCGAGATCCCGGCCACGATGGTGGTGTTGAGGAAGGCCTCGCCGAGGTTGGCGTCCTTCCAGGCGATCTCCAGGTTGTTCATCAGGTTCGAGCCGAACCAGAACGGCGGTGGCGTCTCGGCCAGCCGCTGGTTGTCGCGGGACGCGGCGATCGCCGTCCACACCAGCGGGAACAGCGACCCGATGGTGAACAGGGCGAGGATCACGTAGGCGACGGGCCCGGCGTGCAGGGTCCCGCCGGCGCGGGCGGCCTTGGGCCGCCGGGGGCGCTTGACCTCCCCGGCCGGGGGCTTGGTCAGTGTCGTCGTCACGGCCGGTCTCCTTAACTACTGGCGCGCAGCCGGCGCGAGATGACGTAGTTGACGATCCCGATCACGATGAGGATCAGGAACATCGTCCAGGCGATGGCGGAGGCGCGGCCCAGGTGCTGGTTGACCCAGCCCTGCTCGTACAGGTACAGGCCGAGCGTCTGGAACTGGTGCTGGGATCCGCCCGACGCGCCCTTGTTCGCGTCGAACAGCAGCGGCTCACCGAACACCTGCGAGGCGCCGATGGTCGACACGACGACGGTGAACAGGATCGTCGGCCGCAGCGACGGCAGCGTCACATGGATGAACTGCTGCCAGCGGTTGGCCCCGTCCAGCGCCGCCGACTCGTAGAGGTCCTGCGGTATCGCCTGCATCGCGGCCAGGTAGATCAGCGCGTTGTAGCCGGTCCAGCGCCAGATGACGATCGTCGAGACGGCGATCTGGGAGGGCCACCTCTCGTTCTGCCAGTCGACGTGGTCGATGCCGACGGCGCCGAGCGCCCAGTTGATCATGCCGTAGTCGCGGCCGAAGAGCAGCACGAAGACCAGCGACGCGGCGGCGATCGAGGTGGCGTACGGAGCGAGCATCACGACCCGGTAGAAGGTCGAGGCGCGCAGCTTGTAGTTGAGGATGTGGGCCAGGCCCATCGCCATCAGCAGCTGCGGAACGGTGGAGATGATGCCGATGGTCAGGGTGTTGCGGGCCGCGTTCCAGAAGAAGTCGTCGTCGAAGATCCGGGTGTAGTTGCGCAGGCCCACCCAGTTCATGTCGGTGGGTGCGGTCAGCTCCACCTGGTGCAGCGAGGCCCACCCCGTGTAGACCAGCGGAAACAGCCCGAAGGCGAGGAACAGCAGGAAGAACGGCGAGACGAAGGCGTACGGGCTCCAGCGCATGTCCCGCTGCCAGCGGCGGGACAGCCGGGCCCGGCGCCGCCGCTCCCGCTCCGAGACCGACGCGCCGGCCGACGGGCGGGCCGGGGCCGCGCCCCCCTCCTTCGTGGGGGGCGCGGCGGCGGTGTCGTGCCCAGTGGTCATACGGGTCACTGGTCCAGGTTGTTGTCGATGGTCTTCACGGCCGTCTCCCAGGCCTCCTTGGCCGACTTGCCCTGGGCGACCAGGATCACGCCGTTGTCGGTCAGACCCTGCTGGATGATCTGGTCCTTCGGACCGATCACCTGGACCGGGGCGCTCTTGGCGGCGTCGGCGAAGATCTCGCCGATCGGGGCGTCACCGGTCATCTCGTTCTTGGCGCTCTTGACCTCGTCCATGTCGTACGCGGCCGGCGTGCTCGGGAAGTTGCCCTGCACCTTGAACAGCTTGGCCTGCTGCTCGGGCGCGGTCAGCCAGGCGGCGAGCTTCGCCGCCGCCTCCGCGTTCTTGCCGGACTTGGGCACGGACAGGAAGGAGCCGCCCCAGTTGCCGGACTTGGGCGCCGCGGCCACGTCCCACTTGCCGGCCGCGTCCGGCTTCGACTTGCCCTTGATGTAGCCGAGCATCCACGGCGGGCAGGACATCGCGGCGAACTTGCTGTTGGCGATGGTCGTGTCCCAGGCCGGCTGGAACTGCGTCTGGTTGCCGACCAGTCCGTCCTCCGCGGCGGCCGCGGTCAGGTCGAACGCGGACTTGACGGCCGGGTTGGTCTTGTAGATGACCTCGCCGGAGGAGTCGTAGAAGCGCTCGGTCTCACTGCTGAGGATCGCCTGGATCAGACCGCCGGGGGAGTCCATGAAGGTGGTGCCGGAGGGCGCCTTCTTCTGGTAGTCGCGGCCGGCGTCGACGAACTTCGCCCAGTCGCCCGCCCACAGCTTGCCCACTTCCTCACGGTCGGTGGGCAGTCCGGCCTTCTCGAACAGGTCCTTGCGGTAGCAGATGGCCATCGGGCCGACGTCGGTGCCGAGACCGATCGTCTGGCCGTCGGCGGTGGCCGCCTGCTTCCACTTCCACTCCAGGTAGTCGCTCTCCTTGCCGTACTTCGACAGGTCGAGCAGCTTGTTGCCCTGGGTCTTGGCCACCTCGGCGATGTTGCCGACCTCGACGGCCTGGATGTCCATCAGGCCGCTGTTGGTGGTGAGGTGGTTGACGAGCGCGGGGTAGTAGTTCTCGTTGCGCTCGGTGACGTTCTCCTTGATGGTGATGTCCGGGTTGAGCTTCATGTACTCGTCGTAGAGACCGGCTTCCTTGAAGCCCATCGTCCCGAACAGGCCGAGGGTGATCGTGGTCTTGCCCTCGCCGCCCGACGAGCCGGAGCCGCCCTCGTCGCCGCCGTCGTCGGCACAGCCGGCCAGCAGCCCGGCGCCCAGCGTCGCGATGGCCGCGAGGACCACCGACTTACGTGCTCGCATTGCGTCCTCCTGTTGCCCTGACGTGCCGACCCCCCGGCCAACTGCATGGTTGGTCCCGTAAGTTGTACTCGCTGCGGCTCGGGCGGGGAACGTGCGGGTTGTGTAGGTGTCAGGTACTGTGGGAGCGCTCCCACCAGTGATGAGTTGAAGAGTCGTCGCTTCCCGCGGGGGTGTCAAGGGAGCGGACAGCGCAAGATGCGTTCAGTTATCGGGCTGTTAACTGGAACCTGAGGGTCCGGTCCGGCGGGCGTGGGCGACGGGTTCCGGCCCGTCCGGGGCGCCCGCGGCGACGGTCACCCCAGCACGCGGGGCTGTTAGATTCCAGGCCAGCGTGATGAACGGCGGCGGAAGGCGGAGCCCATGGCAAGCCACGGAGCGCGGGGCCGGAGCGGTGGCCGGCCCACCCTGGAGGAGGTCGCCGCGCGCGCCGGAGTGGGCCGGGGCACGGTCTCCCGAGTGATCAACGGCTCGCCCCGGGTCAGCGACGCGACCCGCGCGGCGGTCCAGGCGGCGGTCGCCGAACTCGGCTACGTCCCGAACACCGCGGCCCGCGCCCTGGCCGCGAACCGCACCGACGCGATCGCCCTCGTCGTCCCCGAGCCGGAGACCCGGTTCTTCGCCGAACCGTACTTCTCCGACATGCTGCGCGGTGTCGGCGCCGAGCTGTCCGACACCGAGATGCAGCTGCTGCTGATCTTCGCGGGCAGCGACCGGGAACGCCGCCGCCTGGCCCAGTACCTCGCGGCGCACCGGGTGGACGGCGTCCTGCTGGTCTCGGTGCACGCGGACGACCCGCTGCCGGACCTGCTGTCCCAGCTGGAGATCCCGGCGGTGATCAGCGGCCCGCGGTCCGCCGAGGAGACCCTCACGTCGGTGGACTCGGACAACTACGGCGGCGCCCGGTCCGCCGTGGAGCACCTGATCGCCCAGGGCCGCCGGCAGATAGCGCACATCACCGGCCGCCTCGACGTCTACGGCGCCCAGCGGCGCGTCGACGGCTACCGCGACGCGCTGCGCGACGCCGGGCACCCGGCCGACGAACGGTTGATCGAGGCGGGAGACTTCACCGAGGAGGGCGGCCGGCGCGCCATGACCGAGCTGCTCGGCCGCGCCCCCGGCCTCGACGCGGTCTTCGCGGCCTCCGACGTGACCGCGGCCGGCGCCCGCCACGCCCTGCGCCAGGCCGGCCGCCGTATCCCGGAGGACGTGGCCCTGGTCGGCTACGACGACTCGGCGATCGCCCGCCACATGGACCCGCCGCTCACCAGCGTCCGCCAGCCCATAGAGGAGATGGGCCGCCGGATGATCGACCTGCTGCTCACCGAGATCGCCGACCGGCGCCCCGTGGTGTCCCGGGGGCCGCAGCGGCGCCAGATGGTGCTCGCGACCGAGCTGGTGGCGCGCGCCTCGTCGTAGCGGCCGGCTTGCGCCGGGTGAGTCAGGGGGCGCCGCTCGGACGGCCCGGTCGGGACGCGTGCCGCCGGGGCCGCGCATAGGATCCGCGCGTGGCACATACCTTCGAGGAACTTCTGGCGAAACAGCGGGCCGCGGACGAGGCGCACGCGAGGGTCCTGGAGCTTCGGGACTCCTACGGCGCGCCGACCCGGGAGGGTGGCTGGAACGCGCCTCAGCGCGAGACGTACGAGACGGCGTGGCGGGCCTGGCGCGACCTCGACCGCGATCTGGGTCAGACGGTGACCGAGTACGCGAAGGAGAAGGGGACAACGCGCGCGGAGGTCGAGGCCGAGCTGCGGAAGGTCCTGCCGGACCCGGAGTCGCATCGGGACACGACGGAGGGCTGATCCCTCATCAGGGATCAGCCCTCCGTCGGAAAGGGTGAGTGACGGGACTCGAACCCGCGGCATCCTGGACCACAACCAGGTGCTCTACCAGCTGAGCTACACCCACCATGACCGGCGGTTCTACTGTCGTTTCCCCGACCGGCCGAGAAAAAGTGTACAGGGTCCGAAGGGGTGCTCGCGCACGGCTTTCGCGGCGCCCCTCACGCGGGCTTCGTCAGGCGGGCTGAGCAGGCAGGACGTGCTTGGCGGCGATCGTCCTCGCGGTGTCCGAGTCGGGGCCCGGCTGCGGCACGAAGACGGCCTCGCGGTAGTAGCGCAGTTCCGCGATGGACTCGCGGATGTCGGCCAGGGCGCGGTGGTTGCCGTTCTTCTCGGGGCTGTTGAAGTACGCCCGCGGGTACCACCGGCGGGCCAGCTCCTTGATGCTGGAGACGTCGACGATGCGGTAGTGGAGGTAGTCCTCCAGCGTGGGCATGTCGCGCAGCAGGAAGCCGCGGTCGGTGCCGACCGAGTTGCCGCACAGCGGGGCCTTGCCGGGCTCCTTGACGTGCTCACGTACGTAGGTGAGGACCTGGTCCTCGGCGTCCGCGAGGGTCGTGCCGCCCGGGAGCTCCGTGAGCAGGCCGGACGCGGTGTGCATCTGACGGACCACCTCCGGCATCGTCTCCAGCGCCCGGTCCGGCGGGCGGATGACGATGTCCACCCCCTCGCCGAGTACGTTCAGCTCGGAGTCGGTGACGAGGGCGGCCACCTCGATGAGAGCGTCGTCGGACAGCGAGAGACCGGTCATCTCGCAGTCGATCCACACCATGCGATCGTTCATGCGTCCACCCTACGGCCGAGACGCGCGTGTGAGGTCTGCCGTGTAGCCGCCGAGACCGTACCGGGGCCCACAGGGGGCGGTTTGCACCCTGTGGGCCCCGTCACACCGTTGCCGCCGTTACGACCCGCTTCGCTGCCCCGGCAGACTGGCCCGGGCGTACGTCTCCCGGGCGTGGTCCCCCGGCAGGGACGCGGAGCCGCCCGCGCCGGCCGCCGCCGTGCGGCGGGCCTGGATCGGCACCGGGCCCTCCGGGTGCAGCTGGGTGGACGGCGGGCCTGCCTGCTGCGGCGGGCCGGTCATCGGCGCGGACGTGCTCGACGGACCGTCGCTGTCCGAGGGGCGCTCGGACTGCGGGCGGCGTGCTCGGTACGCCGCCCGGTAGGCGGCCGGGGACGAGCCCAGCTGGCGGCGGAAGTGGCCGCGCAGCGCGACCGGCGAGCGGAAGCCGCAGCGGCCCGCCACCTCGTCCACCGAGTAGTCCGACGTCTCCAGCAGGCGCTGCGCCTGGAGCACCCGCTGGGTGATCAGCCACTGCAGGGGCGCGCTGCCCGTCAGTGAACGGAAGCGGCGGTCGAACGTGCGACGGCTCATGTACGCGCGTGCCGCCAGCGTCTCCACGTCGAACTGCTCGTGGAGGTGCTCCAGCGCCCAGGCGACGACCTCGGCCAGCGGGTCGGCGCCGATCTCCTCGGGTAAAGACCGATCGAGGTAGCGCTCCTGCCCGCCCGTCCGGCGCGGTGGGACCACCAGCCGGCGGGCCAGCGCACCGGCCGCCTCGTTGCCGTGGTCCGTCCGCACGATGTGCAGACAGAGATCAATTCCGGCCGCCGTGCCCGCGGACGTCAGCACGTCGCCGTCGTCGACGAACAGCTCACGTGGGTCCACATGGACCGACGGGTAGCGCTTCGCCAGTGTCGGCGCGTACATCCAGTGCGTGGTGGCCGGGCGGCCGTCCAGCAGGCCCGCCGCCGCGAGGACGAACGCCCCCGTGCACAGGCCCACGATCCGGGCGCCCTCCTCGTGCGCCCGCCGCAGGGCGTCGAGCGCCTCCTCCGGCGGTGGCGAGGTGATCGACCGCCAGGCGGGCACGACCACCGTGCCCGCGCGGGAGATCGCTTCCAGGCCATGCGGCGCGGTGAGTTCAAGGCCCCCTGTGGTCCGCAGAGGGCCTTCCTCGCCCGCGCACACCAGTAGTCGGTAACGCGGGACGCCGGCGTCCTGGCGGTCGATCCCGAACACCGACAGCGGTATGGAACTCTCGAAGATGGGGCCGCCGCTGAACAGCAGCACCGCGACGATCTCCTTGCGGCGGCGCCCGGACAGTTTCCGGGCCGCGGTATCCGGCGCGGCAGTGGAGTCGTGGCTCATACTGCTAAGCCCCCCTCGGTGGTCGCGGCTCCTCGGTTGTGTCGCTCCTGCACGTTTCCCCTCGGTCCTGCACGAGTCCCCCGCCGTAGACAGTCAAGATCGAATCTACTGTGTCGCGTTGTGCCGGCGTGGCCAGTTCATCACCCGGCGCATTGTCGACTTGGCAACTTGGCGTGAAGCATTCGATCACGAAGCGTTGCACTAGCGGGCCGCGCAGGGAAGTGCGCCTTGTCGCAGTGGCCAATCCACATAGGGTGCGTGCGCCCCCTGGGACCCTTTCCGTGCAGGTCGAACGGGGGTTGGGGGGTGTCGAGGGGTGCTGATGCACACTCCTCAGAAGTTGGCTGAAAAGATACGGGCGCGTGCGCGGAAACCGGTCAGGCGACCGGTGTATGCCCGCCAGGGCGTCGCCCACCCCTGTGTGCCCCCGAACCGCTGCGCTGATGCCGGCCCCGGTGCGGCGCCCCCTCCGCCGCCCGCAGCCGGGCGGCGCCGCGCTCGGACCCGCGCAGCAGGGCCCTGCAGACCGCCGTGACGGCGGCGAGGCCGACGGCGGTGCCGGTGGCGCCCGCGAGGGAGCTGCCGCACCACAGGAGGACCACCGGTACGAGCAGGCAGCTGAAGACGGCCCACCGCACCAGGTCGGTCACCGCGTCCGGTCCGGACGCGGTCCCGGGGCGCGTCTCGGGGGTCGGGCGGGGTGCGGACATCACTACTCCCTGTGGTGGCGGGCTCACGCGGATCAACGCCCGGCGCACCGGTCGGTCACTGCTATACAGGGTCGCGTCGGCGACGTAGGTGAATCCTGAGCGAACCGCCTGTACGAGGCAGCAACCATTGCGTCACGGGCACCCCCTCGTGCATGCTCCCTGGAACCCGCCGCGGACGTGAGCGGGATCTGGGCGAAGGAGGCGTGCCGCCGTACCCTTGGGGGTATGGGGTTGGGAAGATTATTCCCGGACACAGCTCCGCCGCACAGTGTCGTCCCACCCATAAAGGATCACAACGCCGAGACAGCCATGGCCGGTCACGAATTCTTCGAACCCGCGGACCGCAAGCGGCCGGTCGCCGACCCGACGGCGGCCGATCCCCTGGCGGCGGAAGAGTCACGCCATGCGTGCGATCCCGCTTTCAAGCACGGCGTGGTCGTCGGCTTCGACGGCTCCACCTCCTCCGAGCGTGCCCTCGCGTACGCGATCGGGATGGCGCTGCGCTCCGGCTCAGGACTGATCATCGTCCATGTGGCCAACCGGCTGCCCACCACGGTGTGGGCCGGCTGCGAGCCACCCGTCTTCGTCGACGTGCCGGACCACCGCACCGAGGTGCTCGGCCTGGAGCTGGCCTGCGCCGACTATCTCGCAGAGGTGCCCTGGATCCTCGTCGAGCGTGGCGGGGACATCTGCCACGAACTCGAGGAGGTCGGGCGGGAGTACGAGGCGGACGCCATCGTCGTCGGCTCCACGCACGGCATCGTGGGGCGCATCTTCGGTTCCGTCGCTGGGCGGTTGGCCAAGCGCGCCAGGCGTCCTGTCGTTGTCATTCCGTAACTCCCCGTCGGCCCAGGTGAGATGCCCCGTGGGCAGGGCCGCCCCCCTTTGTGCGCAACCCGAATCTACTCGCGCGTAGATGTGTTTGTGCCCTTGTGAAGGGCATATATCGGTCACCGTACAACTGCACATGCATGAAGGGAGCCCGCCGTGGACAACGTAGTCTCTGCGGGAAGCACCACCACGATCGTCGGCCGACTCGCACTCGGTGTCACGCTGCTGGCCGTCGGCCTCGGTTACACCGGGCTGATCGACGGAGTGACGGCGGCGGACGCCGTGACACTGGCTCACTACGTAGGCGGCGTGGCGCTGTTCGTCGCCGGACTGTTCGCGTTCCGGGAAGGTGACACCGGGACGGGCACCGCGTTCGCCGCGCTCGGCGCGCTCTGGTTCACCTGGGCCGTCTCGCCCGACGTCTCCGACAACGCCGCAGGGCTGTTCCTGCTGCTGTTCGCCCTCGTCGTCCTCACCCTCACGCTCGCCGGTGGCGACACGCTCGGGCAGGCCATGTACGGACTGTTCTTCGTCGCGCTGCTGCTGCTCGCCATCGGGCAGTTCGCGGACAGCGGGGCGCTGGGCAAGGCGGGCGGCTGGTTCGCCGTCGCCTCCGGGGCGGTCGCCTGGTACGCGGCGACCGCGGCGCTGGCGCACTGGCCGACGGCACTTCCGCGACGCGCCGCGGGCCGGGGGGTGACGGCTGCCGGTTAGCGGTGCAGGCCGGGGAGTTGGGCGGCTTCCCGGCACACGAGACGGACCCCCAGTGTTCGGTGGCGACACATGGGGGTCCGTCCTCTTGTCCGGCCTCGGATCAGGGAACTACTCGACCGTCACCGACTTGGCGAGGTTGCGGGGCTTGTCGATGTCCCGGCCGAGGGCAAGTGCCGTGTGGTAGGCGAGGAGTTGAAGCGGGATGCCCATCAGGATCGGGTCGAGCTCGTCCTCGTTCTTCGGGACCACGATCGTCTGGTCGGCCTTCTCCTGCTCGCGGTGGGCGACCGCCAGGATCTTGCCGCTGCGCGCCTTGATCTCCTCCAACGCGGCGCGGTTCTTCTCCAGCAGGTCGTCGTCGGGGACGATCGCCACCGTCGGGAGCGCGGGCTCGATCAGGGCGAGCGGGCCGTGCTTCAGCTCGGAGGCGGGGTAGGCCTCGGCGTGGATGTACGAGACCTCCTTGAGCTTGAGGGAGGCCTCGCGGGCGACCGGGTAGCCGCGGACCCGGCCGATGAAGAGCATCGAGCGGGCGTCGGCGTACCCCTTGGCCAGCTCCTCGATCTCCCCCTCCTGCTCCATCATCTCGGCGATCTGCGCGGGCAGCTTGCGCAGGCCCTCGATGATCCGCTTGCCGTCGCGCACGGAGAGGTCGCGGGTGCGGCCGAGGTGCAGGGCGAGCAGGGCGAAGGCCACGCAGGTATTGGTGAAGCACTTCGTGGAGACCACGCAGACCTCGGGGCCGGCGTGCACGTAGATGCCGCCGTCGGCCTCGCGGGCGATCGCCGAGCCGACGACGTTCACGATGCCCAGCACCCGGGCGCCCTTGCGCTTCAGCTCCTGGACGGCCGCCAGCACGTCGTAGGTCTCACCGGACTGGGAGACGGCGATGTAGAGGGTGTCGGGGTCGACGACCGCGTTGCGGTAGCGGAACTCGGAGGCGGGCTCGGCGTCCGCGGGGATGCGGGCGAGCTCCTCGATCATCTGGGCGCCGATCATGCCGGCGTGGTACGAGGTGCCGCAGCCGAGGATCTTCACGCGGCGGATCCGCCGGGCCTCGCGGGCGTCGAGGTTCAGGCCGCCGAGGTGCACGGTGGAGAAGCGGTCGTCGATCCGGCCGCGCAGGACGCGGTCCACGGCCTCGGCCTGCTCGTGGATCTCCTTGTGCATGTAGGTGTCGTGGCCGCCCATGTCGTAGGAGGCGGCCTCCCACTCCACGGTGGTGGGCTCGGCCGTCGTGCGGGTGCCCTCGGTGGTGTAGGTGCGGAAGTCGTCGGCCTTGAGGGTGGCCATCTCGCCGTCGTCGAGGGTCACTATCTGCCGGGTGTGGGTGACCAGCGCGGCGATGTCCGAGGCGACGAACATCTCCTTCTCGCCGATGCCGAGGACGACGGGGGAGCCGTTGCGGGCGACGACGATGCGGTCCGGGAAGTCGGCGTGCAGGACGGCGATGCCGTAGGTGCCCTCGATGAGCCGGAGGATCTCGCGGACCTTGTCCTCCAGCTTCTCGGCGTGCGAGCGGGCGATCAGGTGGACGAGGACCTCGGTGTCGGTCTCGGAGAGGAACTCGACGCCGTCCGCCTCCAGTTTGCGGCGCAGGTCGGAGGCGTTGTCGATGATGCCGTTGTGGACGACGGCGACCTTGCCCTCGGCGTCCAGGTGCGGGTGGGCGTTGACGTCGGACGGGGCGCCGTGGGTGGCCCAGCGGGTGTGGGCGATGCCGGTGGTGCCCTTGAAGCGCGCCGGGACCTTGGCCTCCAGGTCACGCACCCGGCCCTTGGCCTTGACCATCTTCAGGCCGGCGGCCTTGGGGGAGGTGACGACGATGCCGGCCGAGTCGTAGCCGCGGTACTCCAGGCGCTGGAGGCCTTCCAGGAGCAGGGGGGCGACGTCGCGCTTCCCGATGTATCCGACGATTCCGCACATAGAGATGTATTCCCTCAGCCGTAGACGATGCGGCGCAGCTGCCGGAGGGTGAGCTCCGGCGGTGCCACCGCCCGGTATTTCAGGTCCGCCGCGATCTGTTCGAAGATCGTCGCGTTGACCAGACCCTGGGCCTGGAGCTCGCGGTGGCGGCGACGGACGAACTCCTCGGTCGTCTCGTCGAAGTAGGCGAGCACGTCCTGGATCACGCGCAGCGCCTCACCCCGGTTGAGGGGCGTGGAGCGCGTCAGATGATCAACGAGTTCGTCGTGCACCCGGTAGATCCTGGGGTACCGGCGAAGCTTTCGCAACAATCTTGCCCGATTTCGGGCAGGGCGGCGGTGTCGTGTCCTCGGCCGACCGGCCGGGCAGGGTCACATCCGCTTCAGGATCGCCTGCTTGGCCAGGGCGAACTCCTCGTCGGTCAGCACGCCGGTGCGGTGCAGTTCGCCGAGCTCGCGCAGGCGTCGCAGCAGCGCGTCGTGGTCGTCCTCGCGGATGCCCGCGGCGGGCTCCGGCTCCTGCGCGGCGGCGTTCAGGGCGGCGGCCGGGGCCGGGGCGGCCGGGTGCGGGAGCCGGGCCTGGACGGCAGCGGCGATCAGGGCCATCAGCGGGTCCTTCTTGAAGCCCCACAGCTCGACCGAGTTGGGGTCGTACTTGGGCGGCGCCTTGGTCGGGGCGTTCTTCACCGTGAAGCGCAGGTAGCCGTTCTCCAGGCCGGCCGCCGGGTGCCACTCCACGGCCGCGATGTCGGTGACGGCGAGCGTGCGGGTGCCCGCGGCTGCCTTGGCGTCCTCCGTCTTCCAGTTCCACTCCAGACGGACCTGCTCGCCGTCGAAGCTCGCGGTGCCGTCCCCGGCGGCGGCCGACAACGGCACGGACGGGCCCGGCAGCAGGTACTCGGAGACCGGGTCCGAGGGCACCTGGTCCAGCAGCAGCGCGTGGCGCACCTCGTCCACCAGGTACTCGGCGACGCCGTAGCGGTCGGACTCGACGGTCAGCTGATAGGGGTCGTGGGGTTCGCCGAGCCGGCCGGCGGTGGCGTGCAGCAGCGGGTCGGCGCCGTCCCGCAGTCGCAGCCTCAGCCGCCCCGCCCTGCGGCCCTGCTCGAAGGAGATGCCCGCCAACGCCCCCAGCGGCACGACCAGTTCACCCAGTGCCTTGCGCAGCAGACCGACGTTCTTGTCCCGTCCGGGAGTCAGGCGCAGGGCGTCGCCGTCGAAGACCCACGTGCCGTCCTTCTGGATGATTTCCGCCATGCGAGGGATTGTTTCACCGGTCTCGCGAGAGAGTGGTCCATACCTGTTGGAGCTCCAGGAAGGGACGTTTGTGAGACAGCACCGCAAACTGCACCATCGAGCGCCTCGCCTTCTGGCTTCCCTGCTGCTCGTCACCGCGGTCGGCGCCTCCCTCACCGCGGCGGCGCCGGCGCCCGGTACCGGTGCCGGTTCCGGCGCCCGGGCCGCGCTCGGCGACGTGATACCCGCCCCGGCCTCCGTCGACCCGGGCGGATCGCCGTACCGCATCACCGAGCGCACCCGCATCCGCGTCGACGACTCCCGTGAGGCCCGCGGGGTCGGCGGCTATCTCGCGGACGTGCTGCGCCCCTCGACCGGCTACCGCCTCCCCGTCACCACCCACGGCGACGGAGGCATCCGGCTGCGGCTCGCCAAGGGCCCCTACGGCGACGAGGGCTACCGCCTGGACTCCGGCCGCGGCGGCGTCACCATCACCGCCGCCCGCCCCGCCGGCCTCTTCCACGGCGTCCAGACCCTGCGCCAGCTCCTGCCGGCCGCCGTCGAGCGGGACTCCGTGCAGCCCGGCCCCTGGGTCGTGGCGGGCGGCACCATCAAGGACACCCCGCGCTACGGCTGGCGCGGCGCGATGCTGGACGTGTCCCGGCACTTCTTCGGCGTCGATGAGGTCAAGCGGTACATCGACCAGCTGGCTCTCTACAAGTTCAACAAGCTGCATCTGCACCTCAGCGACGACCAGGGCTGGCGGATCGCCGTCGACTCCTGGCCGCGGCTGGCGACGTACGGCGGCTCGACCGAGGTCGGCGGCGGTCCCGGTGGCTACTACACCAAGGCCGACTACAAGGAGATCGTGCGTTACGCGGGCTCCCGGCACCTGGAGGTCGTCCCCGAGATCGACATGCCCGGCCACACCAACGCGGCCCTCGCCTCGTACGCCGAGCTGAACTGCGACGGCGTGGCGCCCCCGCTCTACACCGGCACCCAGGTCGGCTTCAGCTCGCTGTGCGTGCCGAAGGAGATCACGTACGACTTCGTGGACGACGTGGTGCGGGAGATCGCGGCGCTCACCCCGGGCCGCCATCTCCACATCGGCGGCGACGAGGCGCACTCCACGAGCCACGAGGACTACGTGAAGTTCATGGACCGGGTGCAGCCGGTGGTCGCCAAGTACGGCAAGACGGTCGTCGGCTGGCACCAGCTGACCGGCGCGACCCCGGCCAAGGGCGCCATCGCGCAGTACTGGGGCCTGGACGGCACCGGCGCCGCGGAGAAGGAGCAGGTCGCGGCCGCCGCGCGGAACGGCACGGGGCTCGTCCTGTCCCCGGCCGACCGGGTCTACCTCGACATGAAGTACGACGCCCAGACCCCGCTCGGGCTGTCCTGGGCCGGATACGTCGAGGTGCGGCGGTCCTACGACTGGGACCCGGGCGCCTATCTGCCCGGAGCGCCCGCGTCGGCGGTCAAGGGCGTCGAGGCGCCGCTGTGGTCGGAGACCCTGGAGAACTCCCGCCACATCGAGTACATGGCCTTCCCGAGGCTGCCGGGCGTCGCCGAGCTCGGCTGGTCGCCCCGTGCCACTCACGGCTGGGACGGCTACAAGCAGCGGCTCGCGGCCCAGGCGCCGCGGTGGGAGGCGCTCGGGATCGGGTACTACCGGGCGCCGCAGGTCCCTTGGCCGGCTGAGTAGGTGACGGCGGGCACCCCGCAGGACCGTACTCCGGGGTGCCCGCCTGTCCTTGGGGGTCAGAACCCGGCGATCGGGTTCCTCAGGTCTCCGACCAGCTGGAGCGCGCCCGCCGGGTCGGCCAGGTCCACCATCTGCTTGTTGTTGCGCAGCTGGAGCCGGTTCAGGCAGGACAGCGCGAAACGAGGGGCGAACATGTCGTACTGCCGGAACTTGCCGGCGAGTTCGGGCATCGACTCCTGGTACTCACGGGTGACCTCCGCCACCGTGCGCCAGAAGCCGTCCTCCTCCAGGACCCCCTCGTCGGCGAGGTTCGCGGCGAGGAAGCGGAAGAAGCAGTCGAAGACGTCCGTGAAGATCGACAGGAGTTTCTTGTCCTCGGGGACGTCGACGCGCAGCCGCTCCACCGCCGGCGGCAGCACCGCGTCCGGGTCCATGACGGCGATCTCCTCGGCGATGTCCTTGTAGATCGCGCGCTCGACGGCGCCGTCCTTCAGGACCAGGATGACGTTCTCGCCGTGCGGCATGTACACCAGGTCGTAGGCGTAGAAGCTGTGCAGCAGCGGCGTGAAGTAGGCGCGCAGGTAGCCGCGCAGCCACTCCTGCGGGGTGCGGCCCGACTGCTCGATCAGCGCGGCCGCGAAACCCCGGCCCTCGTGGTCGACGTGCAGCAGCGAGGCCATGGTGGCGAGCGACTCGCCCTGCCGGAGCGAGGCCACCGGGCTCTCCCGCCACAGCGCGGCCAGCATCTTGCGGTACGGCGAGTAGCGGTCCGTCGCCTTCTCGTACTCCAGGTGCCGGTAGCCGACCGCCGCGCGCTCCCGGATGATCGACAGGCCCGTCGACTTCAGTACCGGGTCGCCCTCGATCAGCTGGGCGAGCCAGTCGTTGATCGCCGGGGTGGCCTCCATGTAGGCGGCCGAGAGCCCGCGCATGAAGCCCATGTTGAGGACGGACAGGGCCGTCTTCACGTAGTGCTTCTCGGGCTGGGTGGCGTTGAAGAAGGTACGGATGGACTGCTGTGCCAGGTACTCGTCGTCGCCCTCGCCGAGGCAGACGAGGTGCCGCTGAGCCACCTCGGCGGCGAAGGTGACGGAGAGCTTGTTCCACCACTGCCAGGGGTGGACGGGGATGAGGAGGTAGTCGGCGGGGTCGAGGCCCTGGTCCGTGAGCTGCCGGCCGAACCGCTCGACCGTCTCCGCGCCCAGCTCCTCCCTCAAGAACGACTCGTACTCGATGCCGACGCCGGCCGTGAAGGCGGCGCGCGAGCGGTGCGCGGCCAGCCACACCAGCCGGACCGGGCTCGCGGTCTCGGGGGCGTACGAGAGGTACTCGTGGATCCCGAAGCCGAGCCGGCCGTTGTTGGCGACGAAGCAGGGGTGGCCCTCGGTCATGCCGGTCTCGATGGCCTGGAAACCGCCGGTCACCAGCTCGCCGACCGGGATCTGCGGTTTGGTGAGCTTGTAGCACGTGCCGGAGAGGGTCGAGGAGACCTCCTCCAGGTAGACCGGGAGGATCTCGTCGCTCAGGCCGAGCGCCTGCCGGAACTCGATGAAGAAGTCCAGCGCGGCCGGGGCCGACTCGGCGCCGTCGCGGTGCCGGGCGATGGAGTCGGCGTCGATCTGCCAGTGGTCCAGGGCCCGGACCACTGCCGTGAAGGTGTACCGCGTCAGGCCGTCGTCGCTGCGGACGACATAGCCGCCGTCACCGGTGGACTCCGGCGACAGGAGCCGCTCGTGGGCGAACTCGGCGAGGGCCTTGCGGACCAGGAGGCGGTTGGCCCGCGCCCAGCGGTGGGGGGAAAGGTGCGCCACGGCGTCGGACAGGGTCATACGGCTACTCCTCGGGCGGCCACGAACTGCTCGCGCGTGCAGAAGCTGAGCAGCGCGCGCTTCTCCGGCTTGTCGATCTCTCGTACGGGCACAAAACCGACGGCCTCGTTCAGCGCGTGCACCGCTTCGTTGCTCACATCGGGCTCGACCACGACTCGCCGGGTGCCCGGGTCGGCGAACAGCTCCTCCATCACGGCGGTGATGACGGCCCTCGTGAAGCCGTGCACCGGCCGGTCCGTGGGGGCGACCAGGAAGTGCATGCCGACATCGCCGGGCTCGGGGTCGTACAGGCCGACCAGCTCGACGTGACGGGGGTCGTACCGCTCCATCAGGAAGGCCGGCGCGCCGTCGTGCAGGCCGAGATGGGCGTGGTGGTGCTCGTGCGCCGCTATGCGCATGTACTCGCGCTCGACGTCCTGCAGTTTCGCGTCCTGCATCATCCAGAAGGCCGCCTTGGGGTGGGTGACCCAGCTGTGCAGCAGCTCGGCGTCCTTCAGGGGGTCGAGGGGGCGGACGGTGAACTTGCCGAGGCTCATACGGCGAACTCCTGGAACGCGATGGACTTCTCGACGGGGTAGTACTCGCTGCCGAGCAGCTCGCGGATGATGTACGAGTTCCGGTACGCGCCCATGCCCAGGTCGGGCGAGGTGATGCTGTGGGTGTGGACGCCGGCGTTCTGGAGGAAGATCCCTCTGCCGGTGACGTCGACGGCGTAGTTGCGGGCGACGTCGAAGTTGCCCTGGGAGTCGTAGCGCAGGCGGTCGCGGACCGGCTTCAGGAACTCCGGCTCGGCGTACTTGTAGCCGGTGGCGAGCACCAGGCCCTGCGTGTCGAGCTGGAAGTCCCGCTCCTGTTCCTCCTGGCGGAAGCCCAGCGTGTACGTGCCGTTCTCGTACCGGGCGCCGGTGAGCGCGGAGTTGGTGAGCAGCCGGGTGCGGATCGGCCCGCCGAGGTTCTTCCGGTAGAGCAGGTCGAAGATCTCGTTGATGAGATCGCCGTCGATGCCTTTGAACAGGCCCTTCTGTTCGGTGGTGAGGCGGTAGCGGGTCGCCTCGGGCAGCTCGCGGTAGTAGTCGATGTACTCCGGGGAGGTCATCTCCAGGGTGAGCTTGGTGTACTCCAGCGGGAAGAACCGCGGGGAGCGCGTCACCCAGTTCAGCTGGTAGCCGTGCACGTCGATCTCGCCGAGCAGGTCGTAGTAGATCTCGGCGGCGGACTGGCCGCTGCCGACCAGCGTGATCGACTCCTTGCGCTGGAGCTCCGCCTTGTTCTGGACGTAGCGGGAGTTGTGCAGGAAGTCACCGCCGAGACCCTGGCAGGCGTCCGGGATGTGGGGCGGGGTGCCGGTGCCGAGGACCAGGTGACGGGCGCGGAAGACCTCGCCGGCCGTGGTGCGCACGACGTACAGCTCGTCCTCGTACGTCACCTCGGTGACCGTCGTGCTGAAGCGGACGCTGCTCAGCTGGCTCGCGGCCCAGCGGCAGTAGTCGTCGTACTCGACCCGCAGCGGGTAGAAGTTCTCGCGGATGTAGAACGAGTACAGCCGTCCCCTGTCCTTGAGGTAGTTCAGGAAGGAGTACGGGGAGGTCGGGTCGGCCAGCGTCACCAGGTCCGACATGAACGGCGTCTGGAGGTGGGCGCCGTCCAGGAACATGCCCGCGTGCCACTCGAAGTCCGGCTTGGACTCCAGGAAGACGCCGTCGAGTTCGGCGATGGGCTCGGTCAGGCAGGCGAGGCCGAGGTTGAAGGGGCCGAGCCCGATCCCCACGAAGTCGTAGGTCTTTTTCGTGGTGTCAGGAAGCGCGGTCAAGGGATTCTCCCAGGTACTGCTCGGCGTGGCCGGCGATCAGGTCGAGGACGGCGGCGATGTCGGACGCCTTGGTCTCGGGGTTGAGCAGGGTGAACTTCAGGTAGTGGCGGTTGCCCACCTTGGTGCCCGCGACGACGGCCTCGCCGGAGGCGAACAGGGCTTTGCGGGCGTGCAGGTTGGCGCGGTCGATCTCGGCCGGGTCGGTGACGGCGGCCGGGATGTAGCGGAAGACCAGGGTGGACAGGGAGGGCTCGACCACGACGTCGTAGCGCGGGTCGGCGGCGAGCAGCTTCCAGCCCTCCTGGGCCAGGTCGCACACCTCGTCGAAGAGCTGTCCGATGCCGTCGGCGCCCATCACGCGCAGGGTCACCCAGAGCTTGAGGGCGTCGAAGCGGCGGGTGGTCTGGAGGGACTTGTCCACCTGGTTGGGAATACGTTCCTGCACCATGCGGCGCGGGTTGAGGTACTCCGCGTGGTAGGTGGCGTGGCGCAGGGTGGCGGCGTCCCGGACCAGCAGGGCCGACGAACTCACCGGCTGGAAGAAGGACTTGTGGTAGTCCACGGTGACCGAGTCGGCCCTCTCGATGCCGTCCAGCAGGGCCCGGCGCCTGAGCGAGGTGAGCAGTCCGCAGCCGTAGGCCGCGTCGACGTGCATCCAGGTGCCGTACCGGGAGCACAGCTCGGCGATCTCGGGGAGCGGGTCGATCGAGCCGAAGTCGGTGGTGCCGGCGGTGGCGACGACGGCCATGGGGACGAGGCCGTCCTCCTTGCACCGCTCCAGCTCGTGGGCGAGCGCGACGGTCTGCATCCGCTTGTCGTGGTCGACGGGGATCGCCACGACGGCGTCGGGTCCGAGGCCGAGCAGTTTCGCCGACTTCTTCACGCTGAAGTGGCTGACGTCCGAGGCGAAGATGCGCAGCTTCACCAGGGAGCGCCCCTCTTCCCACCCTGCCGGCCCTGGCTTGGCCTCCTCGCGGGCCAGCAGCAGCGCCTGGAGGTTGGACTGGGTGCCGCCCGAGGTGAACACCCCGTCGGCTGCGGGGCCGAGGCCGATGCGCTCGGTGGTCCAGTCGATGAGCTTGCGCTCGATCAGGGTGCCGCCTGCCGACTGGTCCCAGGTGTCGAGGGAGGAGTTGACGGCGGAGAGGATCGCCTCGCCGAGCACCGCCGGTATGACGACCGGGCAGTTGAGGTGGGCGAGGTAGCGGGGGTGGTGGAAGTAGATCGCGTCGCGGAGGTAGACGTCCTCCAGCTCGTCCAGCACCGCGGTGGTGTCGTGCAGCGGCTGGTCGAGGTCGATCTGCTCGATGCGGGGGGAGAGGGTGTCGACGGTGACGCCGGTGAACGGACGGTCGGTGGTGGCGAGTTTCGCCGCCACCCGCTCTACTCCATCGGTCACGGAGCGGCGGTACTGCTCCGCGGTCGTGTCATTGAGCAGGTGCGAGCGCATGTGGGGGTCCTCCGGTGGGGACGGTCCGTGACGGGACGGGTGAAGGCCGCATTAACTTAGGTTAGCCTAACCTAAGTATTCTTGGTCAACCGCAGCGCCGTGCCGTGACTGCCGTCACTGTGAACGACCTTCCTGCGGCGGGCAGTTACTCGCCCCGCTCGCGCAACTGCTCCTCGCTGAGCCCCTGTCGCCAGTAGCCGACGAAGGTGACCCGGCGGCGGTCGATGCCGCGCTCGCCCACGAAGTGCCTGCGCAACCGCTTCACGCAGGAGGACTCGCCCGCGATCCAGACGTACGGGTGCTCGGCGGGCGGCAGTTGGGCGTCGCGCAGAGGGCCGAGGGCCATGGGGGAGCTCTCGGCGGCCTCCGCGTCCTGGACCAGCCAGGTGATGTCGGCGTCCGCCGCGGTCGCCAGGTCCTGGATGGTCCCGGCGTCGTGCACCTCCAGCCAGACGCGCACGCGCAGGCCGGCCGGCAGCGACTCCAGGATGGCCGAGACGGCCGGCAGGGCGGTCTCGTCGCCCCAGACGACCACCAGGTCGGTGTCCTGCGGCGGGCGGAACCGGATCGCCCGGTTGTCCGCGATCGCCGGTCCGAGCAGCAGCACCCGGTCCCCGGCGGCGGACCGGGAGGCCCAATGGGAGGCGGGTCCGGCCGGGGCGTGCAGGACGAAGTCGACGTCGATCTCGTCGGGATTCCGGCGCAGTGCCCGCAGCGTGTAGGACCGCATCACGGCCCGTACGCCGTCCGGGAGTTCACGCCACCCTTGCCACCAGCCGTCACCGAGTTCGACGGGAACCCGCGGCTCGCGCTGGCCGGGGTGCGGCAGGAACAGCGACAGGGACTGGTCACGCCCGTCGGAGAAGAAGTGCCGCAGGTCCTCCCCGGCGAAGGTGACCCGCACCAGAGACGGCCCCAGCCGCCTCGTCCGTACGACCTGCAGGGAGAAGA
This sequence comes from Streptomyces sp. NPDC086077, assembly GCF_040686175.1. Lineage (NCBI taxonomy): Bacteria > Bacillati > Actinomycetota > Actinomycetes > Kitasatosporales > Streptomycetaceae > Streptomyces > Streptomyces sp. NPDC086077. The sequence goes on from NZ_JBFBJT010000040.1 coordinate 19,920, forward strand.
AACGGAACGGGGCGGCTACGGCCGTCGTCATGGGGTGGCTCCTGATGCGGACTCAGGGAAAGGGCGCGGGTGTCAGCTGACCTTCTTGGCCTTCTCGATGGCCTCGGCCAGATCGACCAGCAGCGGCGTGCACTTCGCGTACGACAGGATCGGCTCGGGCGAACGCGCGATGACCTGGCCCGCCTTCACCGCGGGCAGCTTCTTCCAGGTGCCCTCGGCGATGTCGGCCGGCTGGATCGTCGAGGAACGGTCGTCCATCATGATGATGTCGGCCGGGTACTTGTCGACATTCTCCCAGCTCAGCGACTCGAACCAGCCGCCACCCTCGGACTTGGCCTTCTCCGGCGGCTCGACGAAGTTCACGCCGAGCGCCTTGAAGTACTCCAGGTCGATGGAGAGGTTGGTGCCGGAGACGTAGAAGATCTCCTGGCTCGCGGAGCCGGCCAGCACCTTGATCTCGGGCCGGGACTTGGCGGCCTTGCGCAGCCGCTCGGCGGCCGCCTCGAACTCCTGCTTGGCCTTCACGGCCCCGTCGGCCTTCATGTCCGCGCCGAGCGACTCCGCGAGCTCCCACATGCGCTGCAGCGGCGCGGTCAGCTGACGGTCGTAGACGGAGATGGCGGCGCTCGGCGCGAGCTTGGCGATCTTGTCCTTGGACGCCTCGGGGACGTACCACAGGGTGCCCGCGCTGTCGAAGGTGGTGGAGATCAGCACGTCCGGCTGGAAGGCGGCGTACTGCTCGACGTTGAACTGGTCCCAGACGTTGCCGAAGACGGTCAGCTTGCTGACGTCCATGTCGCCGGCCTGGACGTCGGCCTTGCCGTCCTTCGTCCTGGTCGGGCCGAAGACGCCCTTGACCTCGATGCCGTAGTCGTACAGGGCGGCGGCGACGCCCACGAAGGCGGCGATGTTCGCCGGGGCCTGGTCCAGCTTCACCGTCTCGCCGCGGTCGTCCTTGAACGACCAGGGGCCGGAGGCCTTGGCGGAGGTCTTCGCGTCCGGGCCGCCGCTGTTCGTGTCTTCGTCGCCGCAGGCGGCGAGCACGACACCGAGGCCGAGGGCACCGCCGGCGGCGAGGATGCCGCGACGGGTGAGGTGGGTGGCACGGGCGTTGGACATGGGAATGGCTGCTTTCGAACAGGGCGGAGGGCCCGCCGGACAATTCGAAGGTAGGTTAGCCTAACCTCAGAACTTGTCCAGGGGTGGGCCCTCCGGGGGCGCCGCCGTCCGTCGGCCGGGCGGGCGGTGGCTCAGCCCACGAGCCCCAACTCGCGGGCGATCAGCATCCGTTGCACCTCGCTGGTGCCCTCGCCGATCTCCAGGATCTTCGAGTCCCGCCACATCCGGGCCACCGGGTACTCGTTCATGAAGCCGTACCCGCCGTGGATCTGGGTGGCGTCACGGGCGTTGTCCACCGCGATGGTGGAGGAGTACAGCTTCGCCAGGGCCGCCTCCTTCTTGAAGGGCTCGCCCGCCACCAGCCGGGAGGCGGCGTCCCGCCACGCCAGGCGGGCCGTGTGGGCCTTCATCTCCATGTCGGCGACCTTGAACTGGATGGCCTGGTTCGCGCCGATCGGCCGGCCGAAGGCGTGACGTTCCTTCGCGTACTTCACCGACTCGTCCACACAGCCCTGCGCCAGGCCGGTGGCGAGCGCCGCGATGGCGACCCGGCCCTCGTCGAGGATGCGCAGGAACTGGGCGTACCCGCGGCCCTCCTGGCCCAGCAGGTTCGCCGCCGGGACCCGGACGTCGTCGAAGGACAGCTCCCGGGTGTCGGAGGCGTTCCAGCCGACCTTGGAGTACTGGGGTGCCACCGTGAAGCCCGGCGTGCCGGACGGGACGATGATCGAAGAGATCTGCGGCCTGCCGTCCGGCTTGCGGCCCGTCACGGCCGTCACCGTCACCAGGCTGGTGATGTCCGTGCCCGAGTTGGTGATGAAGCACTTGGTGCCGTTGATCACCCACTCGCCGGTCTCCGCGTCGCGCCGGGCCGTCGTGCGGGTCGCGCCCGCGTCCGAACCGCCGTCGGGCTCGGTCAGGCCGAAGGCGCCGAGGATCTCGCCGGAGCACAGCCGGGGCAGCCATTCACGCTTCTGCTCCTCGGTGCCGAACAGATGGATCGGCATGGCACCCAGCGAGACGCCCGCCTCCAGGGTGATGGCCACCGAGGAGTCGACGCGGGCCAGTTCCTCCAGGGCGATGCCCAGGGCGAGGTAGTCACCGCCCATGCCGCCGTACTCCTCCGGGAACGGCAGCCCGAACAGGCCCATCCTGCCCATCTCGCGGACGATCTCGTACGGGAACTCGTGCCGCTCGTAGTAGTCGCCGATCTTGGGGGCGACGACCTCGTGCGCGAACTCCTCCACCGTGCGGCGGAGTTCCTCCAGCTCGGGACTGAGGCGGTGGTCCATGATGCGTCACTGCTCCTGGTGGGAGAGGGCTCTTACGGTGCGGGACGGGCTGGGTCGGCCCAGTCGGCCGGCCATCCACACGCTGGTGGCGGTGAGACGGCCGAGATCGACGCCGGTGTCGATGCCGAGGCCGTGCAGCATCCACACGAGGTCCTCGGTGGCGAGGTTGCCGGTGGCGCTCTTGGCGTACGGGCAGCCGCCGAGACCGCCCGCCGAGGCGTCGACCGTCGTGACGCCGTGCTGGAGCGCGGCGAGGGTGTTGGCCAGTGCCTGGCCGTAGGTGTCGTGGAAGTGCACGCCGAGGGCGGGGGTCGGAATCCGGTCGGCGTTCAGCGCGGAGAGGAGGTCGCCGACGTGGCCCGGGGTCGCCACGCCGATCGTGTCGCCCAGGCTCAGCTCGTCGCAGCCCATGTCCAGCAGCGCCTTGCAGACCCGCACGACCTGCTGCACCGGCACCGGACCTTCCCAGGGGTCGCCGAAGCACATCGACAGATAGCCGCGGACACGGAGCCCCTCGGCCTTCGCGCGGGAGACCACCGGGTCGAACATGGCCAGCGCCTCGTCGACCGTGCGGTTGAGGTTGGCCTTCGCGAAGGACTCGGTGGCGCTGGCGAAGACGGCGACGCGGGTGGCGCCCAGGGCCAGCGCCCGGTCCAGCCCCCGGTCGTTGGGGACGAGCACCGGCAGGGCCACCGGCACGTCCCGCACGAGCGGGAACAACTCCTCCGCGTCCGCCAGTTGGGGCACCCACTTGGGGTGGACGAAGCTGGTGGCCTCGATCGTCGTCAGACCCGCCTCGGCCAGCCGGCGGATGAACTCCGCCTTGACCTCCGTCGGGACCTGCGTCTTCTCGTTCTGCAGGCCGTCGCGGGGGCCGACCTCGTGGATCCGGATCCGAACGGGCAGGCCCGGGGCCGGTACGACCATGGGGAGGGCGGGGTCGGGGGTGCTCATGCCGGTTCCTCCTCGGTCGGCGTGATGACGGCGAGGACCTGGTCCATGGCGACGGTCGTCCCCGGGGCCACGTCCAGCTCGGCGACCGTCCCGGCGTGCGGGGCGGAGATGACGTGCTCCATCTTCATCGCCTCCACCACCAGCAGGCTCTGACCGGCCTCGACCGCGTCACCCACCGCGACCTTCACCACCGTCACTGTGCCCGGCATGGGCGCGGTCAGCGAGTCGGCACCGGTATGGGCGGTGCGGGAGAGGGACGCCTCGACCGGGTCGTGGTCGCGCACCTGCCAGGCGTCGCCGTCGCGGCCGAGCCAGGTGCCGTCGGGCAGGGCGGCGAAGGTGTGGGCGACGCCGCCCTGCCGGAGCGTGAACGGGGACCCGGGTCCGGCGGGGGCCGGGCCCGCGGACACCGGGACCGGGGTCCCGGCGCCGTCGAGCAGCAGCTCGAACCCGCCGTCCGCCGCGCCGCGCAGGCGTACGGTCACCGGGTCGTGCCCCGGCACCCGCAGGTGGTGCGCCGTCCAGGCCCGCTCGCCGCCCAGGCGCCAGCCCTGTGGGACGGAGAACGGATCGACCCAGCCGGCGCCGGGCGCGGGGGACAGCGCGCCGTGGCGCAGCAGCGCCGCCGCCGCGTAGACGTCGTCCGGGACCTCGTCCGTCACGAGGCCCGCCACCTCCCGCTCGACCAGCCCGGTGTCCAGGTCGCCCTCGGCGACCGCCGGATGGGCGAGCAGCCGCCGCAGGAACCCGACGTTCGTCGGCACGCCCAGGACGACCGTCCCGGCGAGGGCGGCCCGAAGCTTGCGCAGGGCGGTGGCGCGGTCGGGGCCGTAGGCGATGACCTTCGACAGCATCGGGTCGTACAGGCTGCCGACCTCCGTGCCCTCGCTGAGGCCTGAGTCGGTGCGGACGCCGTCGCCCTGCGGCTCGTGCAGGGCGAGGACCGTGCCGCCGGAGGGCAAGAAGCCCCGGGTCGGGTCCTCGGCGCAGACGCGGGCCTCGACCGCGTGGCCGGTGAGGGTGATGTCGTCCTGCGTGAAGGCGAGGCGCTCGCCCGCCGCGATCCGCAGCTGCCACTCCACCAGGTCGAGCCCGGTGATCAGCTCGGTGACGGGGTGCTCCACCTGGAGGCGGGTGTTCATCTCCATGAAGCAGTACGCGTCCGGGTCGCCGCCGGGGACGATGAACTCGACCGTGCCCGCCCCGACGTACCCGCAGGAGCGGGCCGCCTGCACCGCCGCCTCGCCCATCGCCGCGCGGGTGGCCTCGTCCAGGAGCACGCTCGGCGCCTCCTCGACGACCTTCTGGTGGCGCCGCTGGAGGGAGCACTCGCGCTCGCCGAGGTGGACGACGCCCCCGTGGCCGTCGGCCAGGACCTGGATCTCGATGTGGCGGGGCCGGTCGATCCACCGCTCCACGAGGAGGGTGTCGTCGCCGAAGGAGGCGGCGGCCTCGCGCCGGGCGGCGGCGATCTCGTCGTCGAGCAGGCCGAGGTCCCGCACCAGGCGCATGCCCTTGCCGCCGCCGCCCGCGGACGGCTTGAGCAGCACGGGGGCGCCCAGCTCCCGCGCGGCCCGCGCGAGTTCGGGGTCGCGGCCGCCGGGGACGACCGGGACGCCGGCCGCCGCGACGGTCTCCTTGGCGCGGATCTTGTCGCCCATCAGGGCGATGGCGTCGGCCGACGGCCCGATGAAGACCAGTCCGGCGTCGGCGCAGGCGCGCGCGAAGGCGGCGTTCTCGGCGAGGAAGCCGTACCCCGGGTGGACGGCCTGGGCCTTCGCCGTGGCCGCCGCCTCCAGGATGCGCTCCACGGACAGGTAGCTCTCGACGGCCGGCGCCGGCCCGATCCGTACCGCCGTGTCGGCCTCGCGCACGTGCCGGGCGTCGGCGTCGGCGTCGGAGAAGACGGCGACCGAGCGCACGCCCAGCGAGCGGAGCGTACGGATGACCCGGACCGCGATCTCGCCGCGGTTGGCCACAAGAACGGTGTCGAACATCGGTCCCCTCACATCCGGAAGACGCCGAACTGGGGGTCACCCAGAGGCGCGTTGGCGCACGCGGTCAGGGCCAGGCCGACCACCTGACGGGTCTCCAAGGGGTCGATCACCCCGTCGTCCCAGAGGCGGGCCGTCGCGTAGTAGGCATTGCCCTGGCGGTCGTACTGCTCGCGGATCGGCGCCTTGAAGGCCTCTTCGTCCTCGGTCGGCCAGGCCTCGCCGCGGCCCTCCAGCTGGTCCCGCTTGACGGTGGCGAGGACCGAGGCGGCCTGTTCGCCGCCCATGACGGAGATCTTGGCGTTGGGCCACATCCACAGGAAGCGGGGCGAGTACGCCCGGCCGCACATCGAGTAGTTGCCCGCGCCGTACGATCCGCCGACCACGACCGTCAGTTTCGGGACCCGTGTGGTGGCGACGGCGGTGACCATCTTCGCCCCGTGCTTGGCGATGCCGCCGGCCTCGTAGTCCTTGCCGACCATGAAGCCCGAGATGTTCTGCAGGAACAGCAGAGGGATGCCGCGCTGGTCGCACAGCTCGATGAAGTGGGCGCCCTTCTGGGCGGACTCCGAGAAGAGGATGCCGTTGTTGGCGACGATGCCGACCGGGTGGCCGTGGATCCGGGCGAAGCCGGTGACGAGGGTCTGCCCGAACTCGGCCTTGAACTCGGCGAACCGGGAACCGTCGACCACGCGCGCGATGACCTCGCGGACGTCGTAGGGGGTGCGGGAGTCGACGGGCACGGCTCCGTACAGCCCGTACGGGTCGGCCTTGGGCTCGACCACCGGCTTCACCTCCCAGGGCAGCGGCCCGCGCGCGGGGAGGGTGGCGACGATGTTCCGCACGATCCGCAGGGCGTGGGCGTCGTCCTCCGCGAGGTGGTCGGTGACGCCGGAGACGCGGGAGTGCACCTCGCCGCCGCCGAGCTCCTCGGCGGTGACGACCTCGCCGGTGGCGGCCTTCACCAGCGGAGGGCCACCGAGGAAGATCGTGCCCTGGTTCCGGACGATGACGGCCTCGTCGCTCATCGCCGGGACGTATGCCCCGCCGGCGGTGCAGGAGCCGAGGACGGCGGCGATCTGGGGGATCCGGGCGGCGGACATCCGGGCCTGGTTGTAGAAGATCCGGCCGAAGTGCTCGCGGTCCGGGAAGACCTCGTCCTGCATGGGCAGGAAGGCGCCGCCGGAGTCCACGAGGTAGAGGCAGGGCAGCCGGTTCTCCAGGGCCACTTCCTGCGCGCGCAGATGCTTCTTCACCGTCATCGGGTAGTACGTCCCGCCCTTGACGGTGGCGTCGTTGGCGACGACGACGCACTCCCGGCCGCCGACCCGCCCGATGCCGGCGACGACGCCGGCGGCCGGGGCCTGGCCGTCGTACATCCCGTCGGCGGCGAGCGGGGCCAGCTCCAGGAAGGGCGAGCCGGGGTCGAGAAGGGTGTCGACCCGGTCGCGCGGCAGCAGCTTGCCGCGCGCGGTGTGCCGGGCGCGTGCCTTCTCGCCCCCGCCGAGCCGAGCGGCGGCGAGCTTGCCGCGCAGCTCCTCCACGAGTGCGAGGTGCGCTGCCTCGTTGACCCGCCAGGCCGCCGACGCGGGATCCGCCGCGCCGTGCAGCTCCGGTGCCTGGTCCATCCTTGCGGTCCCCTCACCTTGTTAATGAGCGTTAACGCATTTCCTTCAGGTTAACGACCGCTAACCTCCCTGTCTAGAATTGGTTCCATGGCCACGCGAACCGACGCCCCGACCCGCCGCGAACAGATCCTCAAGGAGGCCGCGCGGCTCTTCGCCGAGCGGGGCTTCCACGGCGTGGGGGTGGACGAGATAGGCGCCGCGGTGGGCATCAGCGGCCCCGGTCTCTACCGCCACTTCCCGGGCAAGGACGCGATGCTCGCCGAACTGCTGGTGGGGATCAGCGGTCAGCTCCTGACCGGCGGGAAGCGCCGGGTGGCGGAGGCGGACGGGGACCCCGAGGCGCTCCTCGACTCGCTCATCGAGGGGCACATCGACTTCGCGCTCGACGACCGCCCGCTCATCACGCTGCACGACCGTGAGCTGGACCGGCTGCGCGACAGCGACCGCAAGATGGTGCGCCAGCTCCAGCGCCAGTACGTCGAGCTGTGGGTGGAGGTGGTCCGCGAGGTCTACCCGGAACTGCCCGAGCCGACGGCCCGCTCCGCCGTCCACTCGGTCTTCGGCCTGCTGAACTCGACCCCGCACCTGGGCCGCCCGGGCTCGCTCCCGGGACGCGAGGCCACGGCGGAGCTGCTGCACCGGATGGCCAGGGGGGCGTTCGCGTCGGCGTAGGCGCTCCGCCGGGAGTGCCCCCGAGGGTGTTGCCGGACTGCTGGAGGCAGGGTGCGGGTCGTCTGTGTCGTCGCCGTCCTGGCCGTCGCGAACCTGGTCAACAACCGGTTCGCGCGCGGCCCCCTCGCGTACGTCCTGACGTGCGTCGTCGCGACGGCCGTCCTGCTGCTGATCGCCCGCCGGGACGGGCTGACCCGGGCCGATCTGGGGATCGACGCGGCGGGGCTGCGCCGGGGGGCGCGGTGGGCGCCCTTCCTGGCCGGCGCGGTCCTCGCCGGCTACCTGCTCCTGCTCGCCGTCCCGGCCGGCCGGGAGGTGTTCCAGGACGCCCGCGCCGCCGGCCTGACCGGCGGGCAACTGCTGGGGAGCGTCCTCGTGCGCGTGCCTGTCGGCACCGTGCTGCTGGAGGAGACCGCCTTCCGCGGAGTGCTGTGGGCCATGGTCCGGCGCCGGTGGGGCACGGCGTGGGCGACTGCCGCCTCCTCGCTCCTGTTCGGCCTGTGGCATGTGCTGCCCTCCCGTGGCCTCAACCGCTCCAACGCCGCCGTGGGGGCCGCGTTCGGCGGGGGCCCGGCGGACGTGGCGGTGACGGTGGCGGTGGCCGTCGCCGTCACGGCCGCCGCCGGTGTGGTGCTGTGCGAGCTGCGCCGCCGGTCCGGCAGCCTGCTCGCGCCCGCGGCCCTGCACTGGGCGGTCAACGGCTTCGGCTACGCGCTGGCCTGGGCCGCGCCCCGGTGGTGGCCCGCCGGCTGAGCCGCGGGCGTGACGAGCGTTACGCACCGCCCGGTCTTGTCGGCGGTTCGTACTCGCCGGTACGGTTGAGTGAGCAAGCGCTTAGACATGTGACGGTGGAGGTGGCGGCGTGCGCCGTACGGTGTTCAACGAGGATCACGAGGCGTTCCGGGAGACCCTGCGCGCCTTCATCGAGGCCGAGGTGGTGCCCGTCTACGACGAGTGGTTCGCCGCCGGCCAGGCGCCGCGCGAGTTCTACCACAAGCTGGGTGAGCTGGGCATCTTCGGCATCAACGTGCCCGAGGAGTTCGGCGGCGCGGGCATGGACAGCCACAAGTTCGAGGCCGTCCTGTACGAGGAGACCGCCCGCGCGGGCGTCCAGTTCGGCGGTTCCGGCGTGCACGTGCTGCTCGCCCTGCCCTACATCAAGATGCTGGCCACGGACGAGCAGAAGAAGCGCTACCTGCCGAAGTTCGTCACCGGCGAGGAGATGTGGGCCATCGCGATGACCGAGCCGGGCACCGGCTCCGACCTCGCGGGCATGAAGACCACCGCCAAGCTCTCCGAGGACGGCACCCACTACGTCCTCAACGGCGCCAAGACCTTCATCACCGGCGGTGTGCACGCCGACAAGGTCATCGTCTGCGCCCGGACCTCCGCCCCGACCGCCGAGGACCGCCGCTTCGGCATCTCCCTCTTCGCCGTCGACACCAAGTCCGAGGGCTACTCGGTCGGCCGCAAGCTGGACAAGCTGGGTCTGCGCACCTCCGACACGGCAGAGCTGGCCTTCGTCGACGTCAAGGTCCCCGTCGAGGACCTGCTCGGCGAGGAGAACAAGGGCTTCTCCTACCTCGGCCACAACCTCGCGTCCGAGCGCTGGGGCATCGCCTTCGGCGCCTACGCGCAGGCCAAGGCCGCCGTCCGGTTCGCCAAGCAGTACGTGCAGGACCGCACGGTCTTCGGCAAGCCCGTCGCCCACTTCCAGAACACCAAGTTCGAGCTGGCCGCCTGCCAGGCCGAGGTGGACGCCGCCGAGGCCGTGGCCGACCGCGCCACGGAGGCCCTGGACGCCGGTGAGCTGACCCCCGCCGAGGCCGCCTCCGCCAAGCTGTTCTGCACCGAGGTCGCGCACCGCGTGATCGACCGCTGCCTCCAGCTGCACGGCGGCTACGGATACATGAACGAATACCCGATCGCCCGCCTGTACGCGGACAACCGCGTGAACCGCATCTACGGCGGGACCAGCGAGATCATGAAGTCGATCATCGCGAAGGACATGGGCCTGTAAGGTTCCCGCAATTACCGGCCAGTAGAAAAGGTGCCATGAACCAGGCACTACAGGGTCTCCTCGATCTGCTCGACCTGGAGCAGATCGAGGAGAACATCTTCCGCGGCCAGTCCCGGTCCGCCGTCGTCCCGCGCGTCTTCGGCGGACAGGTCGCGGCCCAGGCGCTCGTCGCCGCCGGGCGTACGGTCCCCGAAGACCGGCACCCGCACTCCCTGCACGCGTACTTCCTGCGCACCGGCGACCCGGGCGCGCCGATCGTCTACACCGTCGACCGGATGAACGACGGCCGCTCCTTCACCGCCCGCCGGGTCGTGGCGGTCCAGCACGGGCAGCCGATCTTCGCGCTCTCCGCGTCCTTCCAGAAGCACGAGGAAGGCTTCGACCACCAGAACTCGATGCCGTCCGCACCCGACCCCGAGACGCTCCCCACCTCCGAGGAGCGGCTGCGCGGGTACGGTCACATCCCCCCGCAGGTCGTCGAGAAGTTCCTGGAGGCGCGTGCCGCCGTCGACCTGCGCTACGTCGACGAGCCGCCGTACGGCAGGTTCGGCGAGCCGCGCGAGCCGCACTCGCAGGTGTGGTTCCGCACCAACGGCAAGCTCGCCGACGACCCGCTGCTGCACGTCGTACTGGCGACGTACGTCTCCGACATGACGCTCCTCGACTCCGTGCTGCTCGCGCACGGCCGCGGCGGCTGGGCCGTCGGTGACGTCGTCGGGGCCTCGCTGGACCACGCGATGTGGTTCCACCGTCCGTTCCGCGCCGACGAGTGGCTCCTGTACGACCAGGAGTCCCCGTCGGCGTACGGCGGCCGTGGCCTCGGCCAGGCCCGCATCTACACGCAGGACGGCCGCCTCGCCGTGACGGTGATCCAGGAAGGCGTCGTCCGGATCCCGCGTACTAGCTGAGCCCCGCCTCCGACAACAGGTACGCCGTCATCGGGTCGTAGTGGCGCGGGCTGACCACGTGGTCGTCGAGGGGGACCGTCACCTGGACGGTTCCCTCGGCCTCCGCGATGAACAGGGCCGGGTCGTTGCAGTCGGCGTAGCCGACCGAGTCCACGCCGTGCCGGCCCGCGTAACCCGCCCAGCCGTGGTCGGCGACGACCAGGTCCGGCAGCGGGCGGCCCTCACGCTCCATGGCGGTGAGGATGGCCTTCATGGGTTCGCCCGAGTGGGTGTGCCACAGGGTGGCGCCGTGCTCCAGCACCGCCACGTCCGCGAACTGCATGACGTAACCCTCGTCCGTCTGCAGCCCGTCCGGGATCACCACGATCTCGCAGCCCGCCGCGCGCAGCGCGGCCGCCGTGGCGCGGTGCACGTCGAGCAGGCCGCCGGGGTGGCCGGTCGCGAAGAGCACCCGCTGCCTGCTGTCCGCCGCCTTGCGCAGCCGGGCCGCGAGGCGCTCCAGGGCGGCGACCGTCAGTTCGGGGTCGATGGTGTCCTGGCCGTGCCGGTACTCGGCGTCGTCGTTCACGCCGACCCGCTCCGCCATCACCGCGAGCACGTCCTGCTCGTCGGTCCAGCGGTCGCCGAGCTCCAGGCCGAGCCAGAAGTTGCGGACGCCGTTCGACAGTTGGCGGTAGTGGGAGAGGTTGTTCTCTCGCGGGGTGGCGACGTCGCCCGCGATACGGGTCTTCACAAGGTGCTCGACGAGCTCGGCGCGGCTGGGTGTCCCGGATATCGGCATGGCTCTTATTGTGCGGTACGAGCCCGGGCCCGTCCCCGGCGTCCCGCACGCTGGGACGTGGGTCACTCACCCGGGGTCACAGCTGCCGCAGCGCGAACCACAGCTCCATCCGCACGTCCGGATCGTCCAGGTCCGCCTCCAGCAGCGCGGCACACCGGGTGATCCGCTGCCGGACGGTGTTGCGGTGCACCGACAGGGCGACGGCGGTGCGGTCCCAACTGCCGTGCAGGGACAGCCAGGTGCGCAGGGTGTCGGTGAGGGCGGTGTTGCCCGCCACGGGGCCCAGCACCGCGCGGGCGTACGCCTCCGCCTCGCCGCCCGGCACCAGGTCCACCAGCGCGGGCCGGCCGCCGTGCCGTACCAGCGCCGTGCGGGTGGCCCGGGCGCGGGCCAGCGCACGGGCCGCCTGGGTGTCCGCGGCCGGCCACTCCCGCGGGCCGGCGGAGGCGCTGACGCCCAGGGTCCAGCCGGGTTGCGGGGCCGGTTCGCGATCGGCGGGCAGCAGGACGCGTACGACGTCCTTGGCGAGGTCCACCAGCGGCGAGCCCAGCGTCGCGCCGAGCGCCGAGGCGGCGACCGGGTCGGGGGCGTGCGCGTCCGGCCGCGCGTGCACGACCAGCCACCGCTCGGCCCCGAGCAGCGGAGCCACCGCCTCCGGCCCGGCCCCCAGCAGCAGCCGCACCAGCGCGGAGGAGCGCGCGGCGCCCGCGCCGCTGTGGTGCTCGCCGGTCAGGAGGGAGAGCAGCACGGAGGCGACGGAGGCGATCGCGTGATCGGCGGGTTCACGCTGCGGGGCGGCGATCCCGAGCACGAACCCCTGCCCGGCCCCGAGGGCGTAGGCGGAGAGATGCGTACCACCGACGGCGTCGGCGGCGGACGAGGGAGAGGGGCGGGAGGGGGGTGTCGGTGGTGGGGCGGTGCGCGGAGGGCTGGTGGTGGCGGGTGCGGTGGGGCGTGCGGGCGGCGTGGCCGGTGGGGTCGTGCGCGGAGAGCTGGTGGCCGGTGGAGTGGTGTGGGTGGCGCTGGTGGTCGGTGGGGTCGTGGGTGGCGTGCCCGTCCGCGGGGGCCCGGGGTGGGTGGCGGCGGTTGGCGGTGGGGTGCCCCGCGGGGTGGCAGGCGGCGTGTGAGTGGTCCGGCTCTCGGCGGGTGGTGGGCGGTCGGGGCCCGGGCGTACCACCGCCGTCAGTTCCTCCAAGGCCCGTCGTGCCTCGTCCGACGGGGGTCTGCCCGCGGTGGCGATCCGGGCGCCGTCGGGGCCGTACAGCACCGCCCATCCGTTCACCCGCTGGGACAGCTGGCGCAGCACCGACGGCACCGGGTCCGGGCGGGCGGCGGCCGCGGCGAGGCTCTGCTGGGCCTCCGTCACCCGGCGCAGCTCGGTGAGCCGGGCCCGGGCGATCAGCTGCCAGACGGCGCGGGCGACGCCGGAGAAGGTGGTCCGGGGCGGGACCTCCAGCAGCGGCAGGCCGTACGCCTCACAGGCCTCGACCAGCGCGCGCGGCACCGTGTCGTGCACCGGGGCCACCCCGAAGCCGAGGGCGGCGCCGCCGGCCGCGACGATCCGCGAGACGTAGTCGTCGAAGTACGTGCCCGACCCCGCCGCCTCCGGAATGTGCACCCCGGCCGTGAGCAGCAACTCGCCACCCAGCAGATACGGGTACGGATCGGACATCTCCGAGGTGTGCGCCCCGTGCAGCACGATCCCGGGACCGGCCGGCCCGGCGATCTGGCGCAGCGCGAGGTCCTCCCTGGCCAGCAGGGCCGAGAGGGGAACCGCGGGAGTGGGAGGGAGGGCCGGTGTCTCGGACATGCTGTGTACGTTTCCTCCAGCCTGCTCCGCACGAATGGATGAAACGTACACTTCGCAGTCGCTTTCCGGCCACCTAAGGTCGGTCCAGACCGGCAGCCGCGGGTACGGGCGGATGTCCCCGCGCCGTCACACCGGACAACTCCCATCTGCACGACACGCCACCGAGAGTGCGCGAAGGAGGGCCCCATGGCCGTCGACTACATCGTGATCGTCGTCTATCTGGCCGGGATGCTGGCCATGGGCTGGTGGGGCATGCGCCGCGCCAAGTCGAAGAGCGAGTTCCTGGTGGCCGGCCGCCGCCTGGGTCCGGCGATGTACTCCGGCACCATGGCCGCGATCGTCCTCGGCGGTGCCTCCACCATCGGCGGCGTGGGCCTCGGTTACCAGTACGGCCTCTCCGGCGCCTGGATGGTCTTCACGATCGGCCTCGGCCTGCTGGCCCTGTCGATCTTCTTCTCCGCCCGTATAGCCCGCCTTAAGGTCTACACCGTCTCCGAGATGCTCGATCTGCGCTACGGCGGCCGGGCGGGCGTGATCTCGGGCGTGGTCATGTGGGCGTACACCCTCATGCTCGCGGTGACGTCGACCATCGCGTACGCCACGATCTTCGACGTCCTCTTCGACATGAACCGCACCCTCGCGATCGTCCTCGGCGGCTCGATCGTCGTCGCCTACTCGACCCTGGGCGGCATGTGGTCGATCACGCTGACCGACATGGTGCAGTTCGTGGTCAAGACGATCGGCGTGCTGCTGCTCCTGCTGCCGATCGCGGTCGTCAAGGCCGGCGGCTTCAGCGAGATGAAGGCCCAGCTGCCCACGGAGTACTTCGATCCCCTGGGCATCGGCGGCGAGACGATCTTCACCTACGTCCTGATCTACACCTTCGGCATGCTGATCGGTCAGGACATCTGGCAGCGCGTCTTCACGGCCCGCAACGACAGGACGGCGAAGTGGGGCGGCACGGTCGCCGGCTCCTACTGCCTGGTCTACGCGCTCGCGGGCGCCGTCATCGGCACCGCGGCCAAGGTGCTCTACCCGAACCTGGCCAGCGCGGACGACGCCTTCGCGACGATCGTCAAGGACGAACTCCCCGTCGGTGTGCGGGGCCTGGTGCTCGCCGCCGCCCTCGCGGCCGTGATGTCCACGTCCTCCGGCGCCCTGATCGCCTGCGCCACCGTCGCCAACAACGACATCTGGTCGCGGCTGCGGGGCCTGGTGCGCCCGTCCGGGCAGGAGCACGACGAGGTCAAGGGCAACCGCGTCTTCATCCTCCTCATGGGCGTCGCCGTGATCCTCACGGCGATCGCGCTCAACGACGTCGTACAGGCGCTGACCGTGGCGTACAACCTGCTCGTCGGCGGTCTGCTCGTCCCGATCCTCGGCGGACTGCTGTGGAAGCGCGGCACCGTCCAGGGCGCGCTCGCGGGCGTCGGGGTCGGCGGCATCTCCGTGATCGTCCTGATGGCCGGCTACGGCATCCTCGCCAACGAGCCCATCTACTACGGCCTGCCGGCCTCCCTCGCCGCGTACGTGATCGTCTCGCTGGCCACCCCGGCCACGGACGCCGCCGTACTCGCCGCCTGGCGCGAGCGGCTCGCCGGGCGGGCGCCCGAACCCCGGTCGGAGCCGGCCCCGGCCCACCAGTAAAGTCGTACGACAAGTAGTGCAAGCAGCGCATGTGACATATGTGGTGCATACGCGATGAAGCGTGAGAGAGAAGGCAATTGCCGATGAGCAGCAACGAGACGCCGACACCCCGCGGCCCCGTCGACTCGTCCCGCGTCCCGCGGTACGCCGGCCCCGCGACCTTCGCCCGGCTGCCCCGCCTCGACGAGGTCGGCACCGCCGACGTCGCCGTCGTGGGCGTGCCGTTCGACTCGGGCGTCTCGTACCGGCCGGGCGCCCGCTTCGGCGGCAACGCGATCCGCGAGGCGTCCCGGCTGCTGCGGCCGTACAACCCGGCGCAGGACGCCTCCCCGTTCGCCCTCGCCCAGGTCGCGGACGGCGGCGACATCGCCGTGAACCCGTTCAACATCAACGAGGCCGTGGAGACCGTCGAGGCGGCGGCCGACGACCTGCTCGGCACCGGCGCCCGCCTGATGACGCTGGGCGGCGACCACACGATCGCCCTGCCGCTGCTGCGCTCGGTGGCCAAGAAGCACGGCCCGGTGGCGCTGCTGCACTTCGACGCCCACCTCGACACGTGGGACACGTACTTCGGCGCCGAGTACACGCACGGCACGCCGTTCCGCCGCGCGGTGGAGGAGGGCGTCCTCGACACCTCGGCGCTCTCCCATGTCGGTACGCGCGGCCCGCTGTACGGCAAGCAGGACCTGACCGACGACGAGAAGATGGGCTTCGGCATCGTCACCTCCGCGGACGTCTACCGCCGGGGCGCCGACGAGGTCGCCGACCAGCTGCGCCAGCGCATCGGCGACCGTCCGCTGTACATCTCCATCGACATCGACTGCCTCGACCCGGCGCACGCGCCCGGCACGGGCACCCCCGAGGCCGGTGGCATGACCTCCCGCGAGCTGCTGGAGATCCTGCGCGGTCTGGCATCGTGCAACCTGGTGTCCGCCGACGTCGTCGAGGTGGCCCCCGCGTACGACCACGCGGAGATCACGTCGGTGGCGGCCTCCCACACGGCGTACGAACTGACCACGATCATGTCCCGCCAGATTGCCGAGGCGCGCGCGAAGTGACTCACGACCACGACCTGGTACTCCGTCCGACGGCCGCGCAGATCACGGCGGCCCTGAACCCGCCGCCCGGCCGCAACGGCGGAGACCTGGTCGTGGAGACACTGGCCGGGCTCGGCGCGACGACGGTCTTCGGCCTGCCCGGTCAGCACGCGCTCGGCATGTTCGACGCGCTGCGCCGCTCGGACCTGCGGTACGTCGGCCTGCGGGTGGAGAACAACGCCGGTTTCGCGGCGGACGCGTACGGCCGGATCACCGGCGAGGCGGCGCCGCTGCTGCTGTCGACGGGCCCGGGGGCACTGACCTCCCTCGCCGCGCTTCAGGAGGCGGCGGCGGCCTCGGCGCCCGTACTGGCCATCAGCAGCCAGATCCCGACGGCCGGCCTGGGCGGCGGGCGGCACGGCTACCTCCACGAACTGCCCGACCAGGCAGCCTCGTTCCGGGGCGTGGTGAAGTCGGTCCACACCGTACGCACCCCGTCCCAGATCCCCTCCGCCGTCGCCGCGGCCTGGAAGTCGGCCCTGACCGCCCCGCACGGACCGGTGTGGGTGGAGATCCCGCAGGACGTGCTGCTGGCCGAGACGTCGATACCGGTCGTGACGGGCGGTGACGCCTTCCCCGAGGAACTGCCGCCGCGCCCCGAACTCACCGCTGTGGCCGCCGACCTGCTCTCGAACGCGGCCCGCCCGGCGATCATCGCGGGCGGCGGAGTGGTCCGGGCCGACGCCTCGAAGAAGCTCCGTCAGCTGGCGGAGGCGCTCCAGGCACCGGTCGTCACGACCCCCGGCGGCAAGGGCGCCTTCCCCTGGACGCACCCGCTGTCGCTCCAGTCCTGGATCGAGGACCGGCACACCACGGACTTCCTGGAGGACGCGGACGTACTCCTCGTCGTCGGCTCGGGCCTCGGCGAACTCTCCTCCAACTACCACACGTTCAAGCCGCGTGGCCGGGTGATCCAGATCGAGGCCGACCTCGGCAAGCTGGAGTCCAACCACCCGGCGCTGGGCATCCACGCGGATGCGCGACTGGCGTTGCAGGCGCTGCTGGAGACGGTGACGGAGCGGGCGGATCCGGCGGCGCCGGAGCGCGTACGTGCGGTCCTCGCGAAGGTCGCCGAGCGGATCGCCGCCCAGGACCTCACCCTGGAACAGGACGTGCTGGCGTGCGTCCGCCGGGCGCTGCCCGCCGACTCCCCGTCCTTCTGGGACATGACGATCCTGGCCTACTGGGCCTGGTCGGCCTTCGACCCCAAGGGCTCCAACACCATGCACTCCGCCCAGGGCGCCGGCGGCCTCGGCTACGGCTTCCCGGCGGCGCTGGGCGCGGCCGCCGCCGACCCGACCCGGCCGGTGCTGGCGGTGTCGGGGGACGGCGGCGCGCTGTACTCGATCGCCGAGCTGGCGACGGCCCGGCAGTACGACCTGAACGTCACCTGGCTGATCGTCGACGACGGCGGTTACGGCATCCTGCGCGAGTACATGACCGATGCCTTCGGCCAGGCCACGGCGACGGAACTGACCCGCCCGGACTACGTGGCACTGGCGGAGTCCTTCGGGGTCCCGGGGATCCGCACGACACCGGCGACCTTGGAGGGCGACCTCACGAAGGCACTGACGTCACCGGGCCCGTCGGTGGTGGTGCTGCCGGCGGTGCTGCGGATGTTCGCGCCGACACACCTCGGCTAGCGCCGGATCAGCAGGCGCCCGGGCCGACCCCGTCGATGCGGCCGCCGAAGTCGCCGAGGTAGCGGGAGCGCCAGTCGCCGTTGAAGACGTTGCGCTTCTCGACCGGACTCCAGTTGATGAAGCAGGCGCGGGTGCTCGCGACGGCCGAGCCGACGTGGTCGTGCAGGCGGGGCGGCATGTCCCGATAGCCGCTGCGCGCCGTCCACTCCCAGTAGTCGCCGCTGAAGCCCTCACCGCTCCAGAAGCACACCGACCCATCCGGGCAGGCGGGCGGCGCGGCGGCCTCGGCGGCGGTCGCGCCGTGGGACGGCAGGACGAGGGCGGTCAGGGCGAGCGCGGCGGCGACGGACCAGGAACGAAGCTTCATGTCACTCCTCGGACGGCGGTGGTGCGCCCCGGCCGGTCTGCCCGGGCGTCACGTCATCGTCCCGAGGCGGTACGGCGGCATGCCCGGCCGCCCGGGCCGCACACCACCACATGGAGGGAATCGGAGGCACCGCACGGGGAGCGCGTGACCACCGGATCACCTCCACCCGCGCCGGGCGAGCCGTGGCCCCGCGCAATACGTTCCCGTGGACACATGTCCACGGGAACGTATGTACAACCTTCGATCGGGCATGCGGGTCAGAACCGGCATGACTACCCGCAGACCCCGGCGTACCAGACCGCTCGCCGCAGCTCTCGGTTCCGGACTTCTCATATCGGTCGTCGCCGCCGCGTCCCCCGCCGTGGCCGCGCCCGCGCCCGCCGTCAGCTGCACGTCCGCCAAGGCGGGTCTCGCCGCCAAGCTGAAGAAGGACATCACCGCCGCCCTGGCGAACCGCAAGGGCACCGTCGCGGTCGGCCTCTACGACCGCACCACCAGGACGACCTGCACCCTGCGGTCGACCAGCGCCTACGACTCGGCCAGCGTCGTCAAGGTCACCGTGCTGGCGGCGCTGCTGTGGGACGCGAAGAAGCACGGCCGCTATCTCACCGCCCGCGAGACCTCCCTCGCCACGGCCATGATCACCAAGTCGGACAACGCGGCGACCAGCACGCTCTGGAAGCAGCTGGGCCTGACGAAGATCAAGGGCTTCCTGACCGCCGCCGGCATGACGCAGACCAAGCCCGGCGCGAACGGCTACTGGGGTCTGACCCGGATCACCGTCAACGACGAGCAGAAGCTGCTCAAGCTCGTCACCGCCAAGAACACGGTGCTCAGCGACAACTCCCGCGCCTACATCCTGAAGCTGATGGGCCAGGTGGTCTCCTCCCAGCGCTGGGGCACGCCCTACGGGGTGCCGTCCGGGGTCTCCGTCGCCGTCAAGAACGGCTGGCTGCAGCGGGCCACGTACGGCTGGCGGGTGCACAGCGTCGGCGCCTTCAAGGGCCGCGGCCACGACTACATGATCACCGTGCTCACCCACGGCAACAGCACCATGAACTACGGCGTCGCCACCATCCAGGGCGTGGCCAAGGTCATCCACAGGGACCTCGCGGCGTCCTGAGTTCTCCTGGACCTCCCCGGACACGTCCCCGGAATTGTTGCGGCGGGATGAAATCGGCGCCCGTCCGCGTTGGTGCCTTCCGGTAGATCAGGACGATCGGAGGGCACCCGCGTGGGACCGCAACGGGGATGGGCACGACGGCTGTGGGGCTACGCCTGGCGCTATCCGAAGGACGTGGTCCTGGCCCTCGGCTCGTCCCTGGCCGGCATGGCCGTCATGGCCCTCGTCCCCCTGATCACCAAGGTGATCATCGACGACGTGGTCGGCGAGAGGACCCGCGCCATGGCGCCCTGGGCGGTCCTGCTCATCGGCGCCGCCCTCCTCGTCTACGTCCTGACCTACATCCGCCGCTACTACGGCGGCCGGGTCGCCCTCGACGTCCAGCACGACCTGCGGACGGACATGTACGGGACGATCACCCGGCTCGACGGCCGGCGGCAGGACGAGCTGTCCACCGGCCAGGTCGTCGGCCGGGCCACCAGCGACCTCCAGCTGATCCAGGGCCTGCTCTTCATGCTCCCGATGACCATCGGGAACCTCCTGCTCTTCCTGATCTCCCTGGTGATCATGGTGTGGCTGTCACCGCCGCTCACCCTGGTCGCGCTGGCCGTCGCCCCCGCCCTCTGGTTCGTCGCCAGACGCAGCCGCACCAAGCTCCACCCGGCGACCTGGTACGCCCAGGCCCAGGCCGCCGCCGTCGCGGGCGTCGTCGACGGCGCCGTGACCGGCGTACGCGTGGTGAAAGGTTTCGGGCAGGAGGAACAGGAGACCGGCAAGCTCAGGGAGGTCGGCAGGAAGCTCTACGCCGGGCGCCTGCGCACCATCCGGCTGAACTCCAGGTACACCCCCGCCCTCCAGGCCGTACCCGCCCTCGGCCAGGTCGCGATGCTCGCCGTCGGTGGCTGGCTGGCCGTGCGCGGCCACATCACGCTGGGCACGTTCGTCGCCTTCTCCACCTACCTCGCCCAGCTCGTCGGCCCGGTCCGCATGCTCGCCGTGGTCCTCACCGTCGCCCAGCAGGCCCGCGCCGGTACCGAGCGCGTCCTGGAGCTGATCGACACCGAACCGTCACTGCGGGACGGCACCCACGACCTCCCCGCCGACGCGCCCGC
Organism: Streptomyces sp. NPDC086077; assembly: GCF_040686175.1. Lineage (NCBI taxonomy): Bacteria > Bacillati > Actinomycetota > Actinomycetes > Kitasatosporales > Streptomycetaceae > Streptomyces > Streptomyces sp. NPDC086077. Next base: position 40,087 of record NZ_JBFBJT010000040.1, read on the forward strand.
CACCGTCGAGTTCGACGACGTCTCCTTCGGCTACGACACCGGCAAGCCGGTGCTCGACGGTCTCAGCTTCGAGATCCGCCCCGGCGAGACCCTCGCGGTCGTCGGCTCCTCCGGCTCCGGGAAGTCGACCGTCTCCCTCCTCCTGCCGCGCTTCTACGACGTCAGCCGCGGCGCCGTCCTCGTCGGCGGCCATGACGTCCGCGAACTCACCCTCGACTCGCTCAGGGCCGCCATCGGGCTGGTCCCCGAGGACTCGTTCCTCTTCTCGGACACGGTCCGCAACAACATCGCCTACGGTCATCCGGACGCCACCGACGCCGAGATCGAGGCCGCCGCCCGCGCCTCCCAGGCGGACCGTTTCATCCGGGAACTCCCGCACGGCTACGACACCACGGTCGGCGAGCACGGCCTCACCCTCTCCGGCGGCCAGCGCCAGCGCATCGCCCTCGCCCGCGCCCTGCTCACCGACCCGCGGCTGCTCGTCCTCGACGACGCCACCTCCGCCGTGGACGCCCGCGTCGAGCACGAGATCCACGAGGCGCTGGGGCACGTCATGGAGGGTCGCACGACCCTGCTGATCGCCCACCGGCGCTCCACGCTCAACCTCGCCGACCGCATCGCCGTCCTGGACGCCGGCCGGCTCGCCGACATCGGCACCCACGACGAGCTACAGAAACGCTCGGCCCTCTACCGCCGCCTGCTCACCGACCCCGACGAACTCGGCGGTGTCTCCCCGGGCCACGCCCCGCCGGCCGTGCCCCAGGAGGACACCTCCGTCCGCGACGAACTGGACGCCGAGTTCGACGCCGAACGCGGGGTCACGCCCCACCTGTGGACCGGCGACCGCGAACCCAAGGACGCCGCCCTGGCCGGCACCCCGGCCACCCCGGAGCTGCTCGCGCAGGTCGACGCCCTGCCCCCGGCCACCGACACCCCCGGCGTCGACGAGGCCCGCGCCGTGCGGCCCGAGCGGTCTTACGGGCTGAAGCGGTTGCTGCGGGGCTTCGGCGCGCCACTGCTGGTCAGCCTCGGCCTCGTCGCCGTCGACGCCGGCATGGGCCTGCTGCTGCCTGTGCTGATCCGGCACGGCATCGACAGCGGTGTCACGAAGGTCGCGCTCGGTGCCGTCTGGGCGGCCTCGCTGCTCGCCCTGGTCGCCGTGCTCGCCCAGTGGATGGCGCAGATCGGCGAGACCCGGATGACCGGCCGCACCGGCGAACGCGTGCTCTACTCGCTGCGGTTGAAGATCTTCGCCCAGCTCCAGCGGCTCGGACTCGACTACTACGAGCGGGAGCTGACGGGCCGGATCATGACCCGGATGACCACCGACGTGGACGCGCTGTCGACGTTCCTGCAGACGGGCCTGGTCACCGCCTTCGTCTCCGTGGTCACCTTCTTCGGGATCATGGTCGCCCTGTTGGTCATCGACGTCCAGCTCGCGCTCGTCGTCTTCGCCACGCTGCCGCCGCTGATCATCGCCACGTACTTCTTCCGCAAGGCGAGCGTGAAGGCCTACGAACTCGCCCGGGAGCGGGTGTCGACGGTCAACGCCGACCTCCAGGAGACGGTCTCCGGGCTGCGGATCGTGCAGGCGTTCCGGCGCGAGGGGGACGGCGGGCGGCGGTTCGCCGAGCGCAGCGACAGCTACCGGCAGGCCCGCATACGCGGTCAGTGGCTGATCTCCGTCTACTTCCCCTTCGTGCAGCTCCTGTCGTCGGCCGCCGCGGCGGCCGTGCTCTGGGCGGGTGCCGGACGGGTGGAGGCGGCCACGCTCACCACGGGCGCGCTGGTGGCCTACCTGCTCTACATCGACCTCTTCTTCGCCCCCGTCCAGCAGCTCTCCCAGGTCTTCGACGGCTACCAGCAGGCGTCCGTCTCGCTCGGCCGGATCCAGCAACTGCTGCGGGAGCCGACGTCGACGAAGTCCGCCGACGAACCCCGCAAAGTCCTCTCCCTGCGGGGCGACATCGCCTTCGAGGACGTGCACTTCTCCTACGGCGACGAGGAGGAGGCCCTCAGCGGCATCGACCTCACCGTCCCCGCCGGGCAGACCGTCGCGTTCGTCGGCGAGACCGGCGCGGGCAAGTCGACGCTGGTGAAGCTGGTGGCGCGGTTCTACGACCCGACCGGTGGCCGGGTCACCGTCGACGGCGCCGATCTGCGCGACCTCGACATCACCGCGTACCGCCACCGCCTGGGTGTCGTACCGCAGGAGGCGTACCTCTTCCCCGGCACCGTCCGTGACGCCATCGCCTACGGCCGCCCGGCCGCCACCGACGCCGAGGTGGAGGCGGCGGCCCGCGCGGTCGGCGCGCACGAGATGATCGCGACACTGGAGGGCGGCTACCTCCACGAGGTCGCCGAACGCGGCCGCAACCTCTCCGCCGGGCAACGCCAGCTGATCGCGCTGGCCCGCGCCGAACTCGTCGACCCGGACGTCCTGCTCCTCGACGAGGCGACGGCCGCGCTGGACCTCGCGACCGAGGCACAGGTCAACCAGGCGACGGACCGGCTGGCCGGCCGCCGCACGACGCTCGTGGTCGCCCACCGCCTGACCACCGCCGCCCGCGCGGACCGGGTCGTGGTGATGGACCACGGCCGCGTGGTGGAGGACGGCACCCACGAGGAACTGCTCCGACGCGGCGGAACGTACGCCGCGCTGTGGCGGACCTTCGTCGGCGAGGAGGAGCCCGCGGTGGCCTGACGCCGGCGGGTGTGCGGAGCCCGAGGGCACCGTAGGCGTCCGAGGTCCGCGCAACCATCGGGCGTACGTCGCGCGTCCGTACATCCGTACGTCGATCCGAGGGGCGCGGAGGCTACGACTGTGGACACGGGTGCGATACGACGTCGGATGGCGCTCGGCGTGGCCCTGCTGACCGCGTCCGGACTGCTGGCGCTCGCCGCACCGGCGGACGCGCGGGCGGCGGCGTCCACCTGCGCCGGACGCAAGGTCAGGACGCTGCCGTTCGCCACCGGCGCCGTGCACGTCTACAAGCGTGGCGGGTACGTCTGCGCCGTCACGCTCCCCAAGGACCCCGGCCCCAAGCGGTCGATGTCGGTCAGCGTGCAGGCGCGCGGCAACCGCCCGGTCGTCGACAAGGGCCGGTACGCCCACCGCGCCGGCCCGGTGACCGTGCACGCCGGGCAGCGCTGCGTGTGGGTGAAGGGCGCGGCGGGCCGCGGGTCGGTCAGCTCCGGCTGGATACTGTGCTGACCTGCTGATACGCCAACCACCCTGGTGCACAGGTGTGTTGCTCCGATAGCTTCCGGCGCACATCTGTTCTTACAGGGAGGGTGCATGCGCAAGGCGCTAAGATGGCTGCTCGCGCTCACCGTGCTCATAGGCACGCTGAGCACGGCGGGGGCGGCCACCGCGGCCCAGCCGGAGGCCACCGATATCAAGGACCGGTTGCTCTCCATACCCGGCATGAGCCTGATCGAGGAGAAGCCGTACCCGGGCTACCGCTTCTTCGTCCTCAACTACGCACAGCCGGTCGACCACCGCAAGCCCTCCAGGGGCACGTTCCAGCAGCGGATCACCGTGCTGCACAAGGACACCTCACGGCCGACGGTCTTCTACACCGGCGGCTACAACGTCTCCGCCACCCCGAGCCGCCGCGAGCCGACCCAGATCGTGGACGGCAACCAGGTCTCCATGGAGTACCGCTTCTTCACGCCGTCCCGGCCCAGCCCGGCCGACTGGACCAAGCTGGACATCTGGCAGGCGGCCAGCGACCAGCACCGCATCTTCACGGCGCTGAAGCGGATCTACTCCAAGAACTGGATCTCCACGGGCGGTTCGAAGGGCGGCATGACCGCCACGTACTACGAGCGCTTCTACCCCCGTGACATGGACGGCGTCGTCGCCTACGTCGCGCCCAACGACGTCGTGAACGACGAGGACAAGGCGTACGACCGCTTCTTCGCCGGCGTCGGTACCAAGGAGTGCCGTGACCGGCTGAACGGCGTGCAGCGCGAGGCCCTGGTGCGCCGGGAGCCGCTGGAGCAGCGGTACAAGGCGTACGCGGCCGAGAACGGCTACACCTTCGACACCGTGGGCAGCCTCGACAAGGCGTACGAGGCGACCGTCCTCGACTACGTCTGGGGCTTCTGGCAGTACAGCCTGCTGTCCGACTGCGGCACCGTCCCGGCGGACGCGAAGAACGCGACCGACGAGGAGATCTGGAACTCCATCGACACGATCGCCGGGTTCTCCTTCTACACCGACCAGGGCCTGGAGCCGTACACGCCGTACTACTACCAGGCGGGCACGCAGCTCGGCGCGCCGACGATCGTCTTCCCGCACATCGAGAAGAAGTACGTCCGGTACGGCTATCTGCCGCCCCGGTACTTCGTCCCGCGCTCGATCCCGATGAAGTTCCGGGACGGCGCCATGAAGGACGTCGACAGCTGGGTCCGCCACAACGCGCGGCACATGCTCTTCGTCTACGGCGAGAACGACCCCTGGGGCGCCGAGCGGTTCCGCCTCGGCAACGGCGCGCGTGACTCCTACGTCTTCACCGCCCCCGGCGCCAACCACGGCGCCAACGTGGCCGGTCTGCAGGAGAAGCAGAAGGCGCTGGCCACGGCCAGGATCCTGAAGTGGGCCGGAGTGGCGTCCACCGCGGTCGAGGCCGACCCGGCGGTGGCCAAGCCGCTGGCCAAGTACGACGCCCGGCTCGACAAGCGGGGCGCGGAACGGACGCTGCGTCCGTAACGCCGGTGCTGTGCCCGCCCGTCGCACTACATCGGACGGGCACAGCCCACCGGGCGGGCGCCGCCCAGCTGGACGTACAGGGCGGTGGCCGCCGGGCAGCCGGAGCGCGCGGCGACGGCCTCCGTCACCTGGAACTCCGGCTTCTCGCGGCCCCCGCCGTCGCACGCCGTCTCGCGCACCTTCCCGCCCCCGGCGTCGTAGACACAGTCCCCGACGATCGTGCGCGGCCCCCCGCCGCCGCCCGGGTCGCCGGGATGCGGCGGCTGGAGCGCGCGCATACAGGCGTAGCCCCCGGGGACGGCGCCGTCGCCGTCCTCGTCGTGGGAGAGCCGCTGCTCACTGATGTGCAGCACGAAGTCGGTGGTCCCGGGGCAGGGCGGACCGTCACCCGCCCGGCCGTCGTGGCGCGCCACGACCCGCGCGGCGGCGCGCTCGCCGGCACAGGGGACCTCGGTGAAGCTGGTCGTACCGAACGAACTGCACTCGTCGACGGCGAGGAACACCGCCCCGAACCCGGAGGCGGCGGCCGGCGCCGTCGCACCACCTGGGCTCGGGCCGTGCTCCGCCGCCGGGCCCTGACAGCCCAGCAGCAGGCCCGCGAGCACAATGCCCGCACACCGTCCTCGCCGCGTGGTCCGCCGCATGGTCATTCCCCCCACCCCGTCCAGCGTGACCCGCGGCAGCGGGCACACGCCAGACACACGGCGCGCTTTGCGCCTGTTTGGGGGTGGTACGCCGGGTGCGTGGCGTACCGCACCCTACGTCCGGTCGACGCCTAGTACGACAGCCCGTGCCCGACCGGATACAGCACGCGCCCCGGATCGTCCGCCCGCTGCACCGGCACCGGCAGTTTGCCGCGCGGCCGTACCTTTCCGGCGATGACCCGTGCCGCCGCCCGCAGCTCCACGTCCGTCCAGGAGTAGGACGCCAGGTAACCGCGGACGCCCGGCAGATGGGCCACGTCGTACGGGTTGCGGACGGCCACCGCGACCACCGGCTTCCCGGTCGCCAGCAAACGCTCGACCAGCGTCCTCTGTGAGCTGGTCGCCGTGACGTTGTACGTCCCCACGACCACCGCGTCCACGTCCCGCGCCGCCGCCACGGCCTGCTCGACGACCGCCGCGGAGGGTGCCGTGCCGGTGGACAACGCCGTCGCGGAGAAGCCGAGTTCGCTCAGCGCGGTCGCGAGGACGCCGGTGGGCGGGCCGGTCGTGCCGGACGGCGAGGCCGGGTCGGCGCCGACGACGAGCAGTCGGGGGTGCTCGCGCCGGGACAGCGGCAGCAGGTCGCCCTCGTTGACTAGCAGGGTCGTCGTCCGCTCGGCGATCCGGTCGGCCTCCGCGAGGTGGGCCCGGGTGCCGACCGCGCGGTCGACACCCCGCGCGCTGACGTACGGCGCCTCGAACAGGCCGAGTTTCGCCTTCAGCCGCAGCACCCGCAGGATCGATTCGTCGAGGCGTTCCTCGGTGAGCTCGCCGTCCTGCACGGCCTTCAGGACCGCGTTCCAGGCGACGTCCAGCTTGGGCGGGTTGAGGAGCTGGTCCACGCCCGCCTTCAGCGCCAGCACCGGCACCCGGTCGTCGCCGTACTTCGTGCGGACGCCCTCCATGCCGAGCGAGTCGGTGACCACGACACCGTCGTAGCCCAGTTCCTCCCGCAGGATGCCGGTGAGGATCGGGCGGGAGAGGGTGGCCGGGTCGCCGGAGGAGTCGAGCGCCGGGACCATGATGTGGGCGGTCATGATCGAGTCGATGCCGGCCTCGATCGCCGCCCGGAACGGGGGCGCGTCGATCGTCCCCCACTCCTCGCGGGTGTGCTCGATGACCGGGAAGCCGTAGTGGCTGTCCACCGCGGTGTCGCCATGGCCGGGGAAGTGCTTGGCGGTCGCGGCGACGTCCGCGCGCTGGTACCCGGTTACCTCCGCCGCGACCAGGTCGGCGACCGCGCCCGGGTCGGCGCCGAAGGAGCGCACGCCGATGACCGGGTTGGCCGGGTTGACGTTGACGTCGGCGACGGGGGAGTAGTCCTGCCTGATGCCCATCGCGCGCAGTTCCTCGCCGGCGATCCGGCCGAGGGTGCGGGCGTCGGCGCGCGAACGGCCGGCGCCGAGGGCCATCGCGCCCGGGAAGAGCGTCGCGGGCCTGCCCACGCGGGCCACTATCCCGTGCTCCTGGTCCGTGGAGACGAGCACGGGCAGTCCGCGGGGGAGATCGAGGGAGGCCTTCTGGATGCCGTTCGACAGGTCCGCGATCTGGTGCGGGGTACGGGTGTTGTGGGCCCAGGTGAAGTAGATGATGCCGCCGAGGCGGTACTTGGCGAGCAGTTCGGCGGCCGTGCGGACGCCGAGTTCGCTGAGGTTGGCGTCGATGTCGGCCTGGTCGGGGGCGGTGGCGGAGTGGCCGTAGACACGGGAGACGAAGAGCTGGCCGACCTTCTCCTCCAGGCTCATCCGGGAGATGAGCTGTCGAAGGCGCCGGTCCTCGCCGGCGTGCGCAGTGCTCTGCCCGACCGTCAGGGCGGCGGTGACGCCGGCGGTGGCGGCGAGAACCGTTCGTCTGGAGGGTGCGGCAGCGGTGTTTTTTGCGCTTGGCGTGCTGGTGTGGTGCACGTGCGCTCCTTCCGGAGGAGATCGCTGAAGGAAACTTCCAAAGAGCCACCAATATCCGGGAAGTTTCTGCCGGTCAAGGGGACGCACAGCCCTGCCCACCGAGGGGCCGCCATCGGCGCATGGAGGGGGGCGCGCCGATGACGGCCGGCCGCCGACCCGGTTGCGCCGGAGAGGGTGGTCGCACCACGGGACCCATCCGGCGGCCGTGCGCGTTGGACGGACGACGCGTGGGACGGGTTCCCCCTGCGGGAGGCCGGCCTGAGGCGGACCCCGGGCCCCGGCGCGCGCAGGCTCGGAGCTCCGCCGATCCGCGGCCGGCGGCTCATGTGCGCGGGGTGAAAAGGGAGTTACCGGCCGCCGTTCGAACACGTCACGACCAGGGCGTCCCGTCTCTGGCCAGGCCGGCGCGCCGAGGCCGTTGGCCCCGGGGCCTACCGGTCCGACACCCCCGGCCAGTGGGCCTGCAACGTCCGCACCGTCTCCGCGATCGCCGGTCGGCGGGCCGCGCCCTCGCGCCAGAGGGCGTAGAGGTGGCGGACCGGGAGGGGGTCCAGGGGGACCTCCGCCACGCCCCGCGGGAGCGGGCCCCGTCCCAGGCGGGGGATGAGGGCCACGCCCAGGCCCGCCGCGACCAGGGCCACCAGCGTCGGGTTCTCCTCCGCCGTGTGAACGATGTCCGGCTCGTGACCGACCGAGCGCAGGGTGCGGAGCAGCCAGTCGTGGCAGACCCGGCCGGGCGGCTGGCAGACCCAGCGCTCGTTGCCCAACTCCTCCCGCCGCACGGCCTTTCGGGTCGCGAAGGGGTGGTCCTCAGGGACCAGCAGGTCGCACAGGTCGTCGCCGATCGCCGCCTGTTCCACGCCCGCCGGGGCGGGCAGCGGCGCGATGTCCCAGTCGTGGGCGACCGCGAGGTCGATCGCGCCCTTGGCGACCAGGTCGACCGAGAGATGCGGGTCGACCTCGGTGAGCCGGGCGTCCAGGGCCGGATGGCGCTTCGCGAGATCGGCGAGGACCGGCGGCAGCAGCCCTCGCGCCGCCGACGGGAACGCCGCCACGGTCAGGCGACCGGCCGGCAGCCCGCGCCGCTCCTCCAGGTCCGTCTCCGCCCGCTCCACGATCGCCAGCAACTCCGCCGCAGTCGCGACGAGTTGGTGTGCCTCGTCGGTCAGGCGCACCCCCCGCCCCTCCCGTTCGAGCAGTACCGTCCGCGTCTCCCGCTCCAGCTTGGCGATCTGCTGGGACACGGCCGACGGGGTGTAGCCGAGCGCGACGGCGGCCGCTCCGACCGTGCCGTGCACGGAGACGGCGTGCAGGGCCCGCAGCCGCTGGAGGTCGAGCATGACCAACCCCTCCATCGATTAGCTTTGCTTCATCCAATCATGCAGCAAGCATCGCTGGTGCTACATCGTCGGCCCGGGTGATCCTCGCCGTATGCGACCCGCTCACGTCTTCCTCGCCGTCCTCGTCGCCGCCGTCTGGGGCGTCAACTTCACCGTCATCGAGATCGGCCTCGACCACTTCCCGCCCCTCCTCTTCTCCGCCCTGCGCTTCCTTGTGGCGGCGGTCCCCGCCGTCTTCCTCGTGGGCCGCCCGAAGGTGGCCTGGAAGTGGATCGTGGCGGTGGGACTGGTCCTGGGGGTGGCGAAGTTCGGGCTGCTGTTCGTGGGGATGGACGCCGGGATGCCGGCCGGTCTGTCGTCGCTGGTGCTCCAGGTGCAGGCGGTGTTCACCGCTCTGATCGCCTTCCTGGTCCTGGGCGAACGGCCCACCGCGCTCAGAGGGTTGGGCATGCTCGTCGCGCTGGCGGGCATCGGCGTCGCCGCCGTCGACGAGGGCACCTCCGGCCCTCTGACCGCCTTCGCCCTCGTCATCGCGGCCGCCGCCTGCTGGGGCGCCTCCAACGTCCTCACCCGCAAGGCCGCCGCCCCGGACGCCCTCAACTTCATGGTGTGGGTGAGCACCGTCCCCGTCCTGCCCCTCCTCGCCCTGTCCCTCCTCCTGGAGGGACCCACGCGGGACTACGACGCCCTGCGCGCGCGCGACTGGCAGGGCGCCGGCACCGTCGTCTACGTCGCCTGGATCACCACGGTGTTCGGCTTCGGCGCCTGGGGCTGGCTGCTGCGCCGTCATCCGGCCTCCACCGTCGCGCCCTTCTCGCTGCTGGTGCCGGCCTTCGGGATGACGTCGGCGGCGGTGTTCCTCGGTGAGTCGATGACGCCACTGCGTTGGTGCGCGGCGGCGCTGCTGGTGAGCGGAGTGGCCCTCACGTCGGTTACGCCCCGGCGATCTTCGGCGGTCCATCCCGTGGACGACGCGGCGCGCCGGGTGGACGTGGGCCGATCATGAGGGCATGCCCGTAGTCGACATCCCCGGTTCCAAGTCCCTCACCGCCCGCGCCCCGTTCCTCGCGGCGGCGGCCGACGGCGTCACCACCCTGCGCCGGCCGCTCCGGTCGGACGACACCGAGGGCTTCGCCGAAGGCCTCACCCGGCTCGGCCACCGGGTGGGCCGCACTCCGGACATCTGGCAGATCGACGGCCGCCCGCAGGGCCCTTCGGCCACCGAGGCCGACATCTTCTGCCGCGACGGCGCGACCACGGCCCGCTTCCTGCCCGCGCCGGCCGCCACCGGCCACGGCACATAGCGTGCGCGGAGAACCTGCGGAGGCCGGGGATCGAGGTCGCCACCGGCCCGGACTGGATCGAGATCCGGCCGGGCCGGCCGGAGCCCGCCGACATCAAGACCGACGGCGACCACCGCATCGTGATGTCCTTCGCGGTGACCGGCCTGCGGGTGCCGGGGATCACGTACGACGACCCGGACTGCGTACGGAAGACCTTCCCCGGCTTCCACGAGGCGTTCGCCGCGCTGCGCGACCGCCTGCCCGGCTGACCGCGTCGTGGGCCAACCGGCGGCGGCGCCGGGCGGTTCAGGCCGAGTCGTTGAGCAGGCGTGCCAGGTGGTCGCGGCCCGCGTCCAGCAGGCCGGGCAGCGGGGCCGCGTCCTCGTGCCAGCGTTTCTCGTACTCCCAGCACAGCCAGCCGTCCCAGCCCTGCCGGGAGAGCAGCTCCACGGTCTCGGCGATCGGGAGCACTCCGGCGCCCAGCGGGAGCGGGGCCGTGTCCTCGACCGAGGCGATGTCCTTGACCTGGACGTAGCCGAGGTGCGGGGAGAGGGCCGCGTACGTCTCCGAGGGCTGCTCGCCGCCCAGCCAGGTGTGCATCATGTCCCACAGGGCGCCGACCTGACGGTGGCCGACCAGGCCCAGAATCCGCATCGCGTCGGCGCCCGTGCGGTGCGAGTCATGGGTTTCGAGAAGGATGCGCACCCCCACGTCGCCCGCGTACTCGGCCGCCGTGCCCAGGCGGCGCGCGGCGATCGCGTCGGCCTCCTCGGGACTCTGCTCCGCCGTACCGCCGGGGAAGACCCGGACGTACGGTGCGCCCAGGTCACGGGCCAGGTCGAGGAGGGCGCGCAGCTCGGCGACGACGGGCTCGTCGTCACCCGGCGCGGCCACGCGCGTGTACCCCGCGACCCCGAGCAGCGTGATGCCGGACGCCTTGAACTCGGCGGCGGTATCCGTCCGTTCGGCGGCCCCGATGCCGGGATGCACCGGCTCCTCGGGGTGTGCGCGCAGCTCCACACCGTGGTAGCCGTGCTCGGTCGCGAGTCGGAGGACGTCCGGCACGGGGAGGCCGGGGACACCGAGGGTGGAGAACGCCAGCTTCATGCTTCCAGCTTCTTACACCTGGGCCCTTCCCGTCACTCCGGTGTCGCCGACCCGTGGCGCGCGGGCCGCCGTCACTCCCTTGGCGCGCGCAGGTCCAGGCGCCAGTCCTGGCCGACCAGGTCCTTGCCGAACGAGCGGTGCGGCTTCTCGGCGACCAGCACGAAACCGTGCCGCTGGTAGACGCGGCGGGCGGCGGTCAGTACGTCGTTGGTCCACAGGACCAGGTCGCGGTAGCCCACCCCGCGCGCGAAGCCGACGACCGACCGCACCAGCCGGTCGCCGATGCCGAGACCGCGCGCGTCCGGCTCGACCAGGAGCAGCCGCAGCCGGGCGGTGGCCGGCGCCTCGTCCCGTACGCACATCACGCACCCCACCGGACGCCCGTCCAGCTCGGCGATCCACACCCGCTCCAGGTGCGGATCGTGGTCCTCCGCGAAGTCCGCGACGATCCGGGCGACCAGCCCCTCGTAGTCGGTGTTCCAGCCGTGCTCGGCGGCGTACAGTGCGGCGTTGCGCTGCACGATCCAGCCCAGGTCACCGGGGCCGGGCTCGCGCAGCACCACGTCCTCGGGGCGCGGTGTCCGGCCGGTGCCCAGGATGGCGCGCACCGTCCCCAGCGCCTCGGCGAGCCGCCCCCGCTCCTCGGGCGGCACACCGGCCAGCAGCGCCCCGACCGTCTGCCGTGCCCGCTCGTCGAGCAGGTCCGCGGCCTCCCGGCCGCGCGCGGTGAGGGTGATGCGCCGACGGCGCGGATCCCGCTCCGAGGGCGCCCGCTCGATCAGCCCGTCCTGCTCGAACCTGTTCAGGATCCGGCTCAGATAACCGGCGTCCAGGTGGAGTTGGGTGCGCAGGTCGGCGGCGTCCGTGCGCGTCGAGTGCGCGAGCTCGTACAGGACGCGGGACTCGGTGAGGGTGTACGGGGCGTACAGGTGGCGGCCGTAGTCGAGGGCGCCGATGAGATGGGTGTAGAAGCGGTTGAAGGAGCGGATGTCCTGGACGGTCATGATCGGCCCCGGTCCGGGAGGGGCGGCCCGGTCGGCCGACCCGGATGGTTGACTCGGTCAGAGATGTCGCCGGGTCGAGCCTAGGCCTCCTCCTCTGTCCCGTCCATGCCCCGACGGCTACTGCCCGGCGGCCCGCCGGTAGACGCACACCTGGGCGCCCGCGTCCGAGGCGGTCGTCGAGACCAGCTCGAACGTGGTCTTCGTACCGTCGTCCGGGAAGATCGACTTTCCGCCGCCGAGCATCACCGGCATGACGATCAGCCGCAGCTCGTCCACCAGGCCCTCGCCCAGCAGCGTACGGGCGAGCGTCGGGCTGCCCATGACCAGCAGGTTCCCGCCCTCGGACGCGCTGAGCCCGCGCAGCTCGGCGACGGCCCCGGCGGCCGGGACGAGGACGGTGTTGTCCCATGCCTTGGTGTCGGCGTCACCGAGGGTGCCGCTGACGACGTACTTGCGGACGGAGTTCATCCGGTCGGCGAACGGGTCCCCCGCCCGCTCCGGCCACGCCCCGGCCATGGTCTGCCAGGTCCGTCGCCCGAACAGCAGGGCGTCGGCCCCCTCCAGCGCCGCGTCGAAGGCCCCACCGACGATCTCCGGGTCGAAGAAGGGGTGCGTCCACCCGCCGTGGGCGAACCCGCCGTCGGTGTCCTCCTGGGGGCCGCCGGGCGCCTGGACGACGCCGTCGAGGCTGATGAACTCACTGATGACGATGGGCATGGGTGGCTCCTGCTGTCCGGGTCGGTCGGGGACGGAAGTGCACTGAAGACCGCGGACCGGCCCGGAACTCATCGCCCGTGGGGCGATCAGTTCGGTTCACTCGACGACGGGCGGCCGCCCCTGCGTCCACACGGGCCGCACCGCCATCCGGCTGAACCGCCAGCCGTCCGGCGTACGCCGCACCTCGGCGTCGAATCGCCCCCCGACGGTGAACAGGGTCCCGTCCTCGTGGACATGGGTCATATGGGCGTTCCAGGAGACGTCGGCCCGGTCGCCCTCGGCGTCGACGAGGATCCCGGACGCCATGTGCTGCGTCCGCAGGAACCGCTCGACCGCCTCCGCCGCGAGCCGCCCGACCGCCGCCAGGCCCTCGGCGGCGCCGACGGGTGTCTCCATCCGTACGTCCTCGGTGGCTAGGGCGCCCATCGTGCCCGGGGCGAACTCGCGGGCGTCGAGGGTCCGGAAGAGGCGGTGGACGAGGACGGGGACGAGGGTGTGGACGTCCTGGGACGCGTGGTGATCGCTCATGCGAGGAGCGTCGTACGTCAACCGCGCTTGAGCCGCTACTGAGCCCGATCCTGCACTACACGGGCGTGACGTACGACGGGGACGGGCGGGTGCTGGACGTCGCCGTCATCCACTACCGGGGCGAC